>CAKZJM010000069.1 GCA_936943315.1 uncultured Methylophilus sp.
CACCTTTGAATATGTGATGCTCGATGGCGTCAACGACACGCTGGAACATGCCAAGCAACTGATCAACATCGTGCGCGATGTCCCGTGTAAATTTAATCTGATTCCTTTTAACCCGTTCCCTAACAGCGGCTATGGCACCTCCAAGCCCATGCAGGTGCGTGCGTTTCGTGATATGTTAATGCAGGCTGGTTTTGTCGTGACTGTGCGTAAAACACGCGGTGATGACATTGATGCTGCCTGCGGCCAACTGGCTGGCAAAGTGCTAGATAAAACCAAACGTACAGAAAAAACCATTGCCATACACCCGGAACAGTAAGCCATGAAACCCACCCTACTGGCGCCATTCGCGGTCACGCTTAGCTTGGTCACAGGTTTGTGGCTCACGGGCTGTGCGCAAAACCCCTCTGCCAGCAACAACATCCCTTACGACCAGCAACCGATTGGCCGTGAAACGGGTGATGTGGAATCGGCGCGAGTGCACACCGAGCTGGGCGCCGAGTATTTTCGTCTCAAGCGTTATGAAGTGGCGCTCGAAGAGTTTAATACCGCGATTGAACGCAGCCCAAACTACGCCCTCGCCTACAACGGCCTCGGGTTGGTGCATGCTGCGCTCGGTGACAAAGCTCGCGCTGAAGAGGCGTTCAAACGGTCAATTCAGTTGCAACCTGCAAACTCCGAGTCACATAATAACTATGGCCGTTTTTTGTGTGACCAGGGTAAATTTGAGGCCTCGCAAAAAGAGTTTGCCCTGGCAGTAAAAAACCCACTCTATAAAACACCACAAGTAGCGCTGTATAACGCCGGGGTCTGTGCCTTGCGGGCACAACAAAAAACGCAGGCGGAAAATTACTTTTTCCAGGCCTTGCAAGTGGATCCACTGGCACATGCCAGCGCTTACCAGTTGGCTAACTTGCAATTTTCGCGTGGCGAGCCCGCCCTGGCATTGAATACCTTGCAAAATAGCGTGAACGTAGCCCCTACGCCAGAGTCATTATTTTTGGCAGTGCGTATTTGCCGAGCATTGCAAATGGCTGATGATGCCAGTTATTACAGCGTTCAATTGCATAAATTGTTTCCGAATGCTAACGAAACCAAACAATTGCTGAAAATGGAGTAAATGCGAGTGACGTCAGAAGACAAAACCAACGTCAATCCTGCAGCGGCAGAGGCAGCAGAGAAACCTAAACGCGGGCGCGGGCGCCCACGCAAAACAGCTGAAGCTGAGCAAACGCCTGAACAAGCCATGCCCTTTGGCACTGCGGAAGAGGTATCAGTAGAGGCCATGAATGAGCACGATGGTGCGGCCAAGATTGAGGACACTCCCTCACCTGCCACCGAGGTTTCTACGCCTGCAGTCAGCTATGGCTCAGGTTGCGGCAATGTATTGAAAGCCGCCCGCGAAGCGCAAGGCCTCAGCATACATGAGGTATGCAGCCAGTTGAGGTTAGGCATTAAACAGATTCAGGCTATTGAACAGGATGACTTTGAAAAGTTGCCGCAACCCAGCATTGTGCGCGGGTTTATCCGCAACTATGCGCGTTTGCTCAATATAGACGTGCAACCTATCCTCGAAGCCTACCAGCGCATTGTGCCCAATAAAGCGCCACTGCCGCTCAGTGTCCGCTCCAATGCCAGCCCGTCCGTGATCGATAAACCAGCCCGTGACTTCCGTCCACAACGACTGCTGACCTTCCTGATTTTCTTGATTCTGACCGGGATCGCAGCCTATTTCTATATCAATCACATCAAGCCGCACGCACTAAAAGATGCTTCGCTGGCGCTCGATGTAGAAGAAATCAGTGATACGACCGGGCAAGAGATTCCTATCCCGGCCCCTGAAGCCGTGCCACCAGCCAATGCACCTGTCGCCGCAGCGCCGGTGACAGAAAATGTCGATGCTACCAATACAACGACCCCGCCCGTCGAAGCTGCTGTGCCGCAAACCGTGCCCAACTTGAGCACTGAGGCTTCTGCGCCTCCGGCTTCCAATATGGGTGCGGACAATACCATCGTGAGCACACCGACGCCAGCCACCAACCAGGCCGCAGAAACGATGACACTCAAAGCGGCAGACCCGCAAAAAGCCAACCTGGTATTTAAAGTGACTGAAGACTCCTGGGTGCGTATCGAGGACTTGCAAGGCAAGAAGGTGTTCAGTGAAGTCATGCCAGCAGGTTCTGAGCGTCAGGTGAGTACCGAAAAACCGGTCAATATTACCGTGGGCCATGCAGCGGGCACCCAGCTGACCATTGATAACCAGCCTTATGATTTAACACAGGCAACCCGCGGCCGTGTGGCACGCATTCAATTGAAATAATCATGTTATCGCGCAGACAGACTCTTCAAGTAATGGTCGGCCACGTGGCCGTCGGTGGCGGCCTGCATGGCACCACGGTTTCCCCCGTCGTTGTGCAAAGCATGACCAATACCGATACCGCCGATGCGCAAGCCACCATCTCACAAGTCTATGAACTGTGGCAGGCAGGCTCTGAAGTCGTACGCATTACGGTGAATAGCCCCGAGGCCGCCGCACAAGTCGCCACTATCCGTAAAGGGCTGGATGCACTGGGCTGCAATGTGCCCCTGGTCGGTGACTTTCACTACAATGGCCACAAATTGTTGCAAGCCTATCCCGATTGCGCCCAGGCACTGGCCAAATACCGCATTAATCCTGGCAATGTCGGCAAAGGCAGCAAGCGCGATGAGCAGTTTGCCGCCATGATTGAAACCGCCATCCAATATCAAAAAGCCGTGCGCATAGGCGTGAACTGGGGCAGCCTCGACCAGGCCAAAATGGCCCAGATGATGGATGACAACGGCAAGTCAGCCAACCCGCTTTCAGCCGATGCGCTGATGCGTGAAGCCTTGATCCAGTCTGCGCTGGAAAGTGCCCAGCAAGCGGTCGATCTGGGTTTAAACCCTAATCAGATCATTATTTCTTGCAAAGTGAGCAATGTACAAGACCTGGTGTTGGTTTATCAGGAATTAGGTAACCGTTGCGATTACCCCTTGCATTTGGGATTGACTGAGGCAGGCATGGGTTCCAAAGGCGTGGTGGCCTCCACTGCGGCGCTGGCTATCTTGTTGCAACAAGGCATAGGCGACACCATCCGAGTCTCCCTGACCCCTGAGCCGGGTGAATCCCGCACTAAAGAAGTCGTGGTGGCGCAGGAAATCCTGCAAACCATGGGCATACGTTCATTCACACCGCTGGTGACTGCCTGCCCTGGCTGTGGCCGCACCACCAGTACGTATTTCCAGGAACTGGCCTTGCAAATCCAGACCTGGTTGCGTAACCAGATGCCAGTATGGCGCGCCCAGTATCCTGGCGTGGAAACGCTCAACGTGGCCGTCATGGGCTGTGTGGTCAATGGCCCTGGTGAATCCAAACTGGCCAATATTGGCATCAGCTTACCCGGTACGGGTGAAGTACCGGTGGCGCCAGTGTTTGTCGATGGCGAAAAAACTGTCACGCTCAAAGGTGACCATATTGCCGAAGAATTTCAACAGATTGTGGACGAATATGTCCGCACACATTATGCCGAAGGTGGCAAATTACGCAGTGCCAAAGCAGGCGTGATCCCGATTGTCGCCGTATAAGAATGATTTAGGCTGTAAGCAATGACGCAAAAATTCCAATCCATTAAAGGCTTCTACGACATTTTGCCCGAAGCCACGCCCCTGTGGTTCAAGCTAGAGGATACTGCGCGGAGGATTCTGGGCCAGTATGGCTACAACAATATGCGCATGCCTTTGGTTGAGCCCACAGAACTGTTTGTGCGTAGCGTCGGTGAACATACCGATATCGTCGAAAAAGAAATGTATGCCTGGGAAGACAAACTCAACGGCGACAAGCTGACGCTGCGCCCGGAAGGCACCGCAGGCTGCGTGCGAGCCGTAGTAGAGCACAACCTGACTTACAATGGCCCACAGCGCCTGTGGTATATGGGGCCCATGTTCCGCCATGAAAACGTACAAAAAGGCCGTCAGCGCCAGTTTCACCAAATCGGCGTGGAAGCGTTTGGCTTTGATGGGCCGGATGTCGATGCCGAGCAAATCGTCTTGCTGGCCCGCTTATGGCAAGCCCTGGGCATCGCCGAGGTAGAGTTACAGTTAAACAGCATAGGCGACGCCGATGAGCGTGCGCAATACCGCCAGACATTGATCACCTATTTTGAGCAACACGCAGAGTTGCTGGATGAAGATGCCAAGCGCCGCTTACATAGCAACCCGTTACGCATCCTCGATACCAAGAATCCACGCATGCAGGCCATGTGCGAAGCCGCGCCCAAACTGATGGATTGCCTGGGTGAAGCGTCTAAACAGCACTTTGCCCGCTTATGCACCCTGCTCGACCAGGCTGGCATTGCTTATGTGATCAATCATAGACTGGTACGCGGCCTGGATTATTACAACCGAACCGTGTTTGAATGGGTCACCACCAAACTGGGCGCCCAGGGCACGATTGCAGGTGGCGGCCGCTATGACACGCTGGTTGAGCGCATTGGTGGCAGTGCCACGCCCGCTTGTGGTTTTGGCATCGGCCTGGAACGCGTGTTCCTGCTGATGCAGGAATATGGCGTCACCGCGAGCAACCAGCCCGACCTTTACCTGGTGAACGTGGGTGAGCTGGCAGAACAAAAAGCCTTTACCGTTGCCGAAAGCCTCCGTAGCATGGGTCTGAATGTGGTGTTACATGCCGGTGGTGGCAGTTTTAAATCACAAATGAAAAAAGCGGACCGCAGCGGTGCCCGATTCGCCGCGATTCTCGGCGATGACGAAGCTGCCGCTGAAGAACTCAGCCTCAAACCCATGCTGGGCCAAGGTGAACAAGCCCGTGTTAAACTTGATCAGGTATTAAGCATCGTTCATTCCAGCTAATTGTTGTCCGTCACAGGAGCCCAGATGTCAGAGCAAAAACATTTTTTTAATGCCATGACGGCCCTGGGCCTGTTACTGGCAGTGGGCATGGCGTCCGCAGCCTTTATTCTCGGCGTGCAGGCCAAGCACGCTGTCTCCAGCCAGCAATCGATTACCGTCAAAGGCCTGGCTGAAAAACCGGTGAAAGCTGACCGCGCGCAATGGACCATCAACATCGGTGTGGTCGCACCCACCCAGGCTGAAACCTTACGCGCCATAGACCGCGAACGGGCTGTGCTGGCCAATTTTCTTGACCAGCAAGGCCTGGACTCCAGCATGCGTACCATTGACGTGCAAACCTTAGGCCCACATTACGAAGAAGAATATATCCATGACAGTCCCCGCCAGGTCCAACGCGGCTTTGAGGGCTACCAGAGTGTGCATATCAGCACCAAAGACCTGACAAAAATTGCCGCCGCCAACCAGGCCATTTTAACCTTGCGCGCCGACAATCACCCGGTGACTTCGCAACCACCTGAATTCCTGGTCAGCAATCTCGAAAATGTAAAAATGTCGCTGATTGCAGACGCTACCAAAAATGCGCGTACCCGTGCCACCGAGTTCGTGAAACAGGATGGCGTTAAAGTGGGCGTGATGAAATCTGCCAGCCAGGGCGCATTTTATATCTTGCCTGCCACGGGTGGCGAAGATAGCGATAATAGCTATGGCGGCATTTACGACAAATCCACTGTCGATAAAATTGCCCGTGTCGTAGTCACCGTGGTGTACAGCATAGAATGACTGATATCCTGCGTATCCAAGGCCTGAACATCACGCCAGCACACGCGCCCGAGCGGCGCTTGGTGAAAGACGTCTCCCTCACACTGGCACGCGGCAAAACAACGTGTATTGTGGGCGAATCCGGGAGCGGAAAAAGCCTGACTGCCCTCAGCATCATGAAACTGTTGTCTGCACAACTGCGCATGCAAGGGCAAATTTTCTTTGAAGGACAAGAGATCAGCCACCATCAGGAAAAAGCCATGCAGGGCTTGCGTGGCCGCAAGATGGGCATGATTTTCCAGGAACCCATGACCTCACTCAATCCGGTGCTGACCATAGGTTTTCAAATCGGCGAGCCATTGCAAGCGCATCTGGGCTTGAAGGGTCAGGCGCTCAAACAAAAGGTGGCCGCCCTGTTAGAACAAGTCGGCATAGATCCGGCGCGTGCCAATAGTTACCCTGACGAGCTTTCGGGCGGCCAGCGCCAGCGGGTGATGATAGCCATGAGCATCGCTTGCGAACCCGCCTTGCTGATTGCCGATGAACCCACGACAGCGCTGGATGTGACGGTACAAGCGCAGGTGCTACGCCTGCTTGATGATTTAAAAAACCGGCTGCATATGGCCATGCTGTTTATCACACATGATTTTGGTGTGGTGGCGGATATTGCCGATGAGGTCATCGTCATGTTCAGGGGCGAAATTGTCGAGTCTGGCAGCGTCGCGCAAGTGCTGCAATCACCACAGCACCCCTATACCCGAGCCCTGCTGGCCTGTGTGCCGGATGCAGAAGGCAAAAAAATACTGCAACCCATGACTTACGACTGGCTGGCCACGGCCTGAGGTGCATGATGTCCGATATTCTGTTGCAAGCACGCCATTTAAACAAAACCTACCGCCAACGCATAGGCGCGTTGGGGTTGAAGAGTCAGTCTATCCAAGCCCTAGATGATGTCAGCCTGCAACTCAAACGCGGTAGCACGCTTGCTGTGGTGGGTGAATCTGGCAGCGGCAAGTCAACACTGGCGCGAGGCATGTTACGTTTGCTCGAATTAGATAGCGGTGAAGTGATTTTTGATGGCGAGGATTTTTTGGCGTTAGACAAATCCAGCCTGCGCAATGCCCGCCGCCATATGCAAATGGTGTTTCAGGACCCTTTTGCTTCACTCAACCCAAGGATGCGGGTAGGAGAAATCATTGCCGAGGGCCTGGTGATTCACCAGATAGGCAATGTGCGCCAGCAACAAGACATGGTGATACAGATGCTGAAAAAAGTCGGCTTGCAGGCTGCTGACATGCATAAATATCCACACCAGTTTTCTGGCGGCCAGCGCCAGCGCATCGGCATAGCCCGCGCCCTCATATTGCAACCCAAACTGGTGGTGTGCGATGAGCCTGTCTCCGCACTGGATGTCTCAGTACAAGCGCAAATCTTGTTATTGCTTAAGCAACTTCAACAGGAAATGGGCCTCAGTTATCTGTTCATTACGCACGATCTACGCGTCGTCAGGCACATCGCCGATGAAGTCATGGTCATGCAAAAAGGCAAAGTAATTGAGCAAGGAAGCGTAGAAACCATTTATAATGCACCCCAACAAAAATATACCCAACAGTTACTTAGCGCGATTCCCGGCCATGGGTTGCGTGCGGTAGCTGCCTAATCTCGATACGATTCACATAAGAATACGCAGGAATATTGCAATGGCATACGATTTGGAAGAACAGGAACAACTCGACGAATTTAGAGCCTGGTGGAACAAAAACGGTAAACTGGTCACCCGTCTGGTGATTGCAGCTGTTGTCGCCTATGGTGGCTGGCAAGGCTATCAATCCTGGATGGACAGCAAGGCAACGGCGGCCTCCACTGCTTATCAAACGCTGGTAAGCACCTCACTGCTGGATGTAGATAGCAAAAAAGCCGAACAAATCAGCAAAGACGCAGAGGCGATTGAAAAAGACTACAGCATGACACCATATGCTGGCCGTGCCGCCCTCTTTGCAGCGCATGCCCTGCATGAAGCCAAGCAATCTGAGGCTGCCGAGAAACAATTACGTTGGGCCATGGCTGAAGCCAAAGAGCCCGCGATCAAGCACATGGCCGCCATTGAGGTGGCTGGTTTGCAAATTGAGCGTAACGCGCTGGATGACGCAAAGAAAACGCTGGAAGCCATTGATGACAAAGGCTTTGACGGCATTAAAAATAGCTTGTTGGGCGATATTTATATTGCCAACAAACAGGAAAAAGAAGCCAAGGAAGCTTACAGCAAAGCCTTGTTGGGGCTGGATCCAGAAGGCAAACTGTTTTACCTGACCCAGCAAAAACTGGATGCTTTGGGATAACAACCTATGAAGTTTAGCTTCCATGCCCTGCGCAACCAGCCGCATTCACTCAAACATTTCACACTCGCCGCGCTTTGCCTGTTAGGCAGCGGCTTGTCTGCATGCACGGCTTTCAATGATGTAAAAACCAACCTCAGTGAAAGTATTTTTGGGGCAGAACCTGCCAACCCTCCGGTTGAGCTGGAAGAAATCAAATCTTCATATGAAACCCGTGTGCAGTGGTCTACCGATGTGGGTAGCGCTGGCCGCTTCACCTACTCGCCAGTATTGGCAGATAACCTGATTTACGCCGTGAATGCTGAAGGCAGCGTGATGCAGCTTTCTGCCGAAACGGGTAAAACCGTATGGGAAAAACAACTGGGTGAGGCGATTAGCAGCAGTGTTGGCCTGGGTGGCGGACTGATACTGGTTGGCACGAGTAAAGGCCATTTGTACGCGTTAAACGTGAATGGCAAAAAACTGTGGAGCGCCGTGCTCAGCAGTGAAATCCAAGGACAACCGCGCTACTATGATGGCACGGTGATTGTCCGGACCAGTGACCACCATATCTATGGCGTTGATGCCGCCGATGGCCGCCGCAAATGGTCTTATGAGCGTGCCACCCCTTCACTTTCGCTAAAAACCCAAGCCGGGATTGTGGTGGACGGCGGTGCCGTGTATGCCGGGTTTCCGGGCGGCAAACTGATCGCCATCCGTGCCGACAACGGCAAACTGATCTGGGAAGCCACGGTCGCGCAGCCTAAAGGCGTGACCGAAATTGAGCGTATCGCCGATATTACCAGCCTGCCGTTTGTGGATGGGCCGTTAGTGTATGTGGTGGCTTATCAAGGCAAAGTTGCCGCAGTTGACCGTCAACGTGGCCAAGTGGTGTGGAACCGCGATATCTCCAGCTATGTCGGCCTCACTGCCGAAAATAACAAAGTCTATTTAAGCCATACCATAGGTTCCGTTTACTCACTGGATGCCAGCAACGGTAAAACGTTCTGGCGTCAGGGTAACCTGGGCTACCGCAACCTGACCGTGCCGCTGCCACTCAGCAATATCGTTGCCGTGGGCGACCTCGAAGGTTATATCCATTTACTCAGCCAGGATGATGGCAGCTTTGTTGGCCGCTTGCAGTTGGGCTCTAAACCCATTATGTCACTGATTGCAGGCAGCAATGCCAACCAATTTTTTGCGCAATCGCGTGACGGCCACCTTTACGCAGTCACTTACAAATAATGTTACCTACCATTGTGCTTGTTGGCCGACCTAACGTCGGCAAATCCACATTATTTAACCGCCTGACCAAATCACGCGATGCGCTTGTCGCTGACCTGCCAGGTTTAACCCGCGACCGTCACTATGGCCGCGGCCTTGGCGCAAGCCAGCCTTACCTGGTGATTGATACGGGCGGATTCGAACCCACAGCAGACACCGGCATTCTCAAAGAAATGGCCAAGCAAACCCTGCTGGCGATTGACGAAGCCGATGTCATTATTTTTCTGGTAGACGCACGTGCCGGTCTGACGCCGCAGGAATTCACCATTGCGCAAACGCTGCGTAAAGCGCAACGCCCGGTGCTGCTGGCCGTCAATAAAACTGAGGGCATGCGTAAAGCCATTGTCAGCGCCGACTTTCATGAGCTGGGCATGGGCGAACCATTATCCATTTCTTCCGCACATGGCGAAGGTGTTCGCGACCTGATTGAACTCGCACTGGAAACCATCACCGAAAAAGAAGAGGAAGCACCTGAGCAGGTTGACCAGAACACTCCGCGTATTGCGATTGTGGGCCGCCCAAACGTTGGTAAATCCACCCTTGTGAACGCCCTGCTCGGTGAAGACCGCGTGATTGCTTTTGACCAGCCAGGTACCACCCGCGACTCCATTGAAATTTCGCTCGAAAAAAACGGCAAGCAATATACGATTATTGATACGGCGGGTGTACGCAAACGCGGCAAGGTGTTTGAAGCCATAGAAAAATTTTCTGTCATCAAAACCATGCAGGCGATTGAAGACGCCAACGTAGCCATTTTGGTGGTAGATGCCAAAGAAGGTATCACCGAGCAGGATGCGCATGTGGCGGCCTATATTGTAGATGCAGGCCGTGCATTGGTGGTCGCTATCAACAAGTGGGATGGCTTGCAGGACGACGAGCGCGAATGGATCAAACGTGAAATCGACCGCAAATTGCAGTTCCTCGACTTTGCCAAATTCCACTACATTTCCGCCCTGCGCAAAAAAGGACTAAACGAGTTACTCGGATCAGTCGATGTCGCTTTTAAAGCGGCGATGGCTAAACTAGCCACGCCACAACTGACGCGCGTTTTAGGTGAAGCCACTACGCAACATCAGCCGCCGATCAGTCG
>CAKZJM010000070.1 GCA_936943315.1 uncultured Methylophilus sp.
TATCCGGCCCACGCAGCCCCTGTTTGTCGAACTGCAACAAGTCATCAAAACCCATCGTCTGGACGTACAATCGCTGTTGGATTTGATTAATGCCTTCAAGCAGGATGTGGTTAAAACCCGTTATGCCAGCTTTGAAGAAGTGCTTGATTATTGCCGTTACTCGGCGAACCCTGTCGGCCGCCTCATGTTGCAACTGTATGGCAGCGACACACCGCAACACAGTCTGACCAGATTTGCACTGCCCTGCAACTGATTAATTTTTACCAGGACATTGCCATCGACCTGAAAAAACATGGCGACATCGGACGCATTTACCTGAGTCAGGATGAAATGCAGGCCGCTGGCATTACTGAACAGGATTTACGCCAGCAACGGTTAGACCCTGCCTGGGAAGCTTTTTTCATGCACAATGTGCACCGGGCAGGCCAGCTGTTGCACTCTGGCAGACCCTTAGGCCGCACCCTGCCCGGACGCATTGGCTTTGAATTGCGTATGATGATTGCCGGTGGCGAACGCATACTGCATAAACTGAAACATAGTCGTGGTGACATTTACCATCACCGCCCGACACTGAAAGCCCATGACTGGCTGATTATTTTGTTGAAAGCCCTGTTTAAACAATGACCCCGCAACAATATTGCCAACAAAAAACCCGTGAAAGTGGCTCCAGTTTCACGCTGAGTTTTATGTTTTTGCCCAAAGATAAACGCGATGCCATGACGGCCCTGTATGCGTTTTGCCGTGAAGTAGATGATGTCGTCGATGAGTGTACGGATTACCAGATTGCCCAAACCAAACTGGCCTGGTGGAAGCAGGAAATCCAGCGGTTATTTCATGAAACACCGCAGCATCCTGTCACGCAAGCGTTAAAGCCTGTGGTGAACAGTTTCGGTCTGGAAGAGGCGCATTTCATCGAAATCATCGATGGCATGCAAATGGATACGCAATACAACCGCTATGCCGACTTTGAACAACTGGCGTTGTACTGTTATCGCGTCGCCAGCGTGGTGGGCTTGCTGTCTGCACAAATATTCGGCTACACCGACCGCGCAACGCTGGAATATGCACACGATCTGGGCATGGCCTTCCAGTTGACTAATATCATCCGCGATGTGGGCGAAGATGCCAGGCGCGGACGCATTTACATTCCGCTGGATGAACTCGAACAGGCAGACGTTAGTGAACAACAGTTATTAAACAGCCAAGCCTCCCCACAAATGCAGGCATTGCTGCTTAAACAGATTGAACGGGCCGAGATGTTTTATGACAAGGCATTGAACCAGTTGCCCAAAAAAGACGTCCGCGCACAGCTACCAGGCCTGATGATGGCGGCGATTTACCGCGCCTTGCTCCAAGAGATCAAGCCAGACCCTAACCTGGTCCTCACGCACAAAATCATCTTGCCGCCATTCAGGAAACTCAAACTGGCCGTGAGTGCGTGGTTTAAATATCGCAAGTAATGCCCTCTTCACCGCACCATCGCCGTCATGTCGCTATTGTGGGTGCCGGATTAGCCGGGCTCGCCGCTGCGCACGCATTGTTAACACAGGGCCATGAGGTCACGCTGTTTGAGGCTGCGCCGCAAGCGGGCGGCCGCGCACGCGGCGTCCGCCACGACCACACCATGCTCGATAATGGCCAGCATCTGTGTATCGGTGCTTATCGCGCGACGCTCGGCTTGATTGAAGCCGCGGGCATGGATGCAGACCAGGTATTTCAACGCTTGCCTTTGGCCTTGCATATGCACATCGGGGCACAACGCATGTCCTTGGTGACGCCTGTATGGTTGCCCGCCCCCTTGCATCTGTTATGGGGATTACTGACGGCAACAGGCCTGGACTGGTCCAGTAAATGGCGTGCCATCCGCTGGATGCAACAGCTCCAGCGTCAAGCATTCACCCTGGCACAAGACCTCACAGTCGCAGACTTACTGGCGCAGGGAGCACAAACCTCGCTGGCCGTAAGTACCTTGTGGGAGCCTCTTTGCCTGGCCGCGCTCAATACGCCCATTCAATCAGCTAGTGCGCAAGTATTCCTGAATGTCTTACGCGACAGCTTTCAGCACAAACGGCAGGACAGCGACTTTCTGGTGGTGAAAACAGACTTATCAAGCGCCTTGATCCAGCCTCTGCTACAGCACGTTCAGGCATTGGGCGGCAAGGTTCGCTTACGTAGCCCCGTCACTGCCATTCAACCGTCAGCCACAGGTTGCGACGTGTCTACAGCCACGGCCACAGCGCGCTATGATGATGTGATTATTGCCGTCGGCCCGCATCAACTCAAAACCATCAGGTGTGAATGGGCACTGCCTGCTTTTGAGTATCAACCCATTACGACGATCTACCTGCAATACGGCGCAGATGTTAGCTTACCCCATCCCATCATGGGCTTGTGTCATGGGGCTGCACAATGGGTATTTGACCGCGGCCAATGTTGCGGCCAGCCAGGCTTGCTGGCGGTGGTCATCAGTGCGCATGGACCGCTCACTGCCGACAAATCGGTCCTGGTTCAACAATGCATTAGCGAAATCAACCAGGCATTAACGGCTTATGGCTTACCACTGGACACTGCCCCACTGTGGTCGCAGGTGATTACGGAAAAGCGCGCGACCTTCAGTTGCCTGCCAGCCCTGTCGCGCCCTACTACAATCACTACACAGCCGAATATTTACCTGGCCGGTGATTATGTCGCAGGCCCCTATCCGGCCACCATAGAAGGCGCTGTCCGCAGTGGGTACGCCGCCGCACAGGCGATTGTGGATAGTGGCAGGTCTTAACCTGGATTTTTGCAAATCACCGTCAGATGATTATTGGCAGGCCGGTAAATGCCATCCCCGCTATCAGGAAAGTGTTCTGTGTAAGATTGCTGCTTGTCCACCTCGTAGCCTTGGGAACATAAAGCACCGGCCTTGGTTTGACACTGCTCCCAGCTTGTATTGAATTCGCTACACGTCAAGGTATAGCCCACTTTGCCATTCTGCGTTGTAAATTGTTGCGGTGTCACGCTGGCACAAGCGGACAGCATCAGTGGTATTACAAAAAAGAGTTTTTTCATTATTGTTCTCCCGGTGCATTCTTAGTCCAATGTCATCTTATTGTCATACTAATATGCTAAGTGACTCAATTTTGGCAGCCGGGATTTATGAATAGTTGCATGAATTTTTTGTGACTAATCGTAGACGTAGTTTCTCGTTTTCACATCCGCCCTGTATCCAAGTCGCTACAAATTGCTACAAAACCCCCGCCCTTTGTAACTGACAATCCAGCCCCCGTTTTTTATACTGCATCCATCGTTAATGCAGAAGAAAGGCAATCACCGTGAAATACGCAACTGTGATGACCACCGGACTTTTAGTCAACATTTCGATTTTTGCATCGGACATGACCGCTAGTGAACCTTATGCCGACCTGATGGAAAACAAACAGCGCATGATCAGGCAACTGAACAAACAAGCAGAGTGTGTGAGATTAGCCAGTGATGAACGGCAATTGAAAGCCTGCGAAGGATTAATCAGGCAGCCTGCAGCAAATGTAGAAAAAGCTGCCAGAAACGCCCACAAGTCAAAGAACGACAACCTGAACGAGACAGAATTTTTTTAACCTTTTGACGCTTCCCTGCGGCTGTCCTTCCTCTTCTGGGCAGCCACACCCTCCGGCAACGATTGCACTCCCAGCAGTCGTTGCCATTTTTTTATGCGCGCAAGGCGTCTATCGCTTGTTCCAGGCGCTCTACCGCTTCGATATGTAACCCGGTGATACCGCCTTTAGGCGCATTGGCTTTCGGGATCACGGCATGCGTAAAGCCTAGCTTCACCGCCTCTTTCAGGCGCTCCAGCCCGCGCTGCACTGGCCGCACTTCACCTGCCAGCCCAACCTCGCCAAACACAATCCATTTATTAGGCAATGGCTTGTTTTTGAGTGAAGAGACAATGGCAAGCAATACCGCCAAATCGACCGCGGGTTCACTGATCCTGACACCCCCCACGGCATTGATAAAGACATCCTGGTCGTAACAGGCCACGCCTGCGTGCCTGTGTAACACCGCCAGTAGCATAGCCAGCCGGTTTTGCTCCAGGCCCACACACAAGCGCTTGGGATTTGGCGCATGTGCCGTGTCTACCAATGCCTGAATCTCCACCAGCAACGGCCGCGTGCCTTCCTGGGTGACCGTGATACAGGAGCCAGGCACGGGCGATTCATGATGCGACAAAAACAAGGCCGAAGGATTGCTGACTTCGCGCAAGCCTTTTTCAGTCATGGCAAACACGCCCAGCTCATTCACTGCACCAAACCGGTTTTTAAAGGCGCGGATCAGCCTGAAACTCGAATTCTGGTCACCTTCGAAGTACAACACGCTATCTACAATATGCTCCAGCACACGCGGGCCAGCCAGCGAGCCCTCTTTTGTGACATGGCCAACCAAGATCATGCTGATACCCAACTGCTTGGCAATCCGTGTCAGCTGCGCACTGCATTCACGCACTTGCGCCACGGAACCTGGCGCAGACTGCAACGCCTCAGAATACATGGTTTGGATCGAGTCAATCACCACCACATCTGGTTGATGATGTTGCAGCACATGACTGATTTTTTCCAGGTTAATTTCAGCCAGCACATCCACCTTGCTGGCATCTAGCCCCAGACGCTGCGCGCGCATGGCAATCTGCTGCGCAGACTCTTCGCCACTGATATAAAACGCTTTGAGTGATTGCGACACCTTGCATACGGTTTGCAGCAACAGGGTCGATTTACCGATGCCAGGATCCCCACCAATCAGCACCACGCCACCTGCAACCAAGCCGCCACCCAGCACACGGTCGAATTCAGCAATCCCCGTTGCTTGGCGCGATACATCCTGCGCCTCAACATCCGCCAGTTTCTGCAACTGTGCTGTGGGTGCCAGGCTAGCAAAGCGGCTTTGCGTCACTGTTTCAGGCACCGTCTCAACCAGGGTATTCCAGGCATGGCAACTCGGGCATTGCCCTTGCCATTTAGGCTCCACGGCCCCGCATTCGGTACAGGTATATTGTGTTTTTGCTTTAGCCATGAATGTTAAAAGGCACCCTTGCCGTCACTGCGCATAATAATTCATAACCAATAGTGCCTGCCGCTTGCGCCACGGTATCTACCGGCACCAACTCTCCCCACAGCTCTACCGCGCTACCAATGTTTGCCTCGGCAATCTCTGTCACATCCACTGCCATCATATCCATAGACACCCGCCCCAGCGTGCGCGTGAGTTTGCCATTGACGGCCACAGGGGTTCCTGTAGGCGCATGACGCGGATAACCATCGGCATAGCCACAGGCGACGATGCCGACCCTGGTCGGTTTGTCGGCGGTAAACAGGCTGCCATAGCCGACACTCTCCCCGGCTTGAATCTCCTGGAGGGAGATCAATGCGGACTGCAAGGTCATCACTGGTTTTAAGCCAAGTGAAGCGGCTGAGGTTTCGGCCACTGGCGTCGCGCCGTAGAGCATAATACCGGGTCGCACCCAGTCTGCATGACTTTGTGGCTGTTGCACAACGGCAGCAGAGTTAGCTAAAGAACGCGGATAAGGCTTGTCTGCCATGACCTGCTCAACAGTCTGCATGGCTTGGGTGATGCCATCTGGCATATCGGCATTGGCAAAATGGGTCATGAGGACAATCTCACTGACATTGGCGCAACTGGCTAGTTGTGCCAGCGCTGATTCAAACTCAGCAGGTTGAAAACCCAATCTATGCATGCCACTATCCAGCTTGAGAAACACACGGATAGGCGCGCTCAACGTGGCCTGTTGCAACCAATCTATTTGTGCGGCATGGTGCACGACCAGATCAAGCCGGTATCTATCCACCTCAACCAACTGCCCCGCCGCAAACACCCCCTCCAGCAGCAGAATGGGCTGTTCATAGCCAGCATCGCGCAAGGCAATCGCCTCAGAGGGATTGAGCACGGCAAACGCATCTGTCTCGCGCAAGCCTTGCGCCACATTCAGCAGGCCATGACCATAGCCATTCGCCTTGACGACCGAGATCACCTTGGCGTGTGGCGCATACTGCCGCACACGCGCCAGGTTATGCGTTAATGCAGGCAATGAGAGATGGGCAACAATGGGTCGCATACAAGTTAAGGTGACACTGAAGTGTAAAAAAACATGCCGCAAAAACTCGCGGCACCGGCCAGGTTAATACTCGTCTGGCATATACGCCGCATTGGCGTAATCGGCAAAGCGGGTATGCGCACCCATAAAAGTCAGGCGCACACGGCCAATCGGGCCGTTACGTTGCTTGGCGATAATAATCTCGGCTGTGCCTTTTTCGGCACTGTCGGGGTTGTAGTATTCATCCCGGTACACGAACATAATCAAGTCAGCATCCTGTTCAATCGCGCCCGATTCACGCAAGTCACTCATCACCGGGCGTTTGTCAGGCCGCTGGTCCACACTACGGTTGAGCTGAGAAATCGCAATCAACGGCACGTTCAACTCTTTGGCCAGCGCTTTCAACGAACGTGAGATTTCTGAAATTTCCGTCGCACGGTTTTCACCGGCACGGCCCGCGGGCGAGGTCATTAACTGCAAATAGTCGATCACAATCAGGCCCAGCTCGCCGGTCTGGCGGTGTAAGCGGCGCGCACGCGCACGCACGTCAAAGCTGCTCAGGCCTGCGCCTTCATCAATGTAAATCGGCGCTTCGTTCAGTTTGCCCAACGCTGTGGTCAGCTTTTCCCAGTCCTCATCTTCAAGGTTACCGTTACGCATTTTGTGCTGGTCGAGGCGGCCAATCGAGCCAATCATACGCGTGGTCAGCTGTGTCGCGCCCATCTCCATCGAGAAAATCGCCACGGCTTTATTGGTGTCCAGCGCGACGTTTTCGGCGATGTTAATGGCAAATGCCGTTTTACCCATGGAAGGACGCCCGGCAATAATCACCATGTCGCCGCCTTGCAGGCCCGAGGTCATGGAGTCCAGGTCAGTAAACCCGGTCGGTATCCCGGTCACATCAGAATGGTTTTCACGGGAATAGAGGTAGTCAATACGGTCAGCCACTTGCGGCAACAGCACTTGCATGCCCAAAAAGCCCTGACTCTTGCGGTTACCGCCTTCGGCAATCTGGAAAATCTTGGCTTCAGCTTCGTCCAATAACTGTTGTGCATCACGGCCATTAGGCTGGTAAGCACTTTCGGCAATGTCGGTGCCAACCGCAACCAGTTGGCGCATGACAAAGCGCTCATGCACAATTTCCGCATAACGGCGGATATTGGCTGCCGTCGGTGTGTTTTGTGCCAGCGCTCCCAGATAAGCCACGCCACCCACAGTGGTCAGCTCATTACTGTTTTCAAGCGATTCAGCCACAGTCACGATATCGGCAGGCTGGTTGCGTTCAATCAGCCTGGCAATGTGCTCGTAAATCAGCTTGTGGTCATGCTGGTAGAAGTCCTGCGGTGCCAGGATATCGGCAATCTTGTCCAGCGCCTCATTGTCGAGCAATAGCCCACCCAGTACGGATTGCTCAGCTTCGATAGAGTGTGGAGGAAGTTTTAAGAATTCGAGTTGTTCATCAGCCATCTGGCGATTATACCGAAAAGCAGTCTTGCTTTTTGAGCTTTCAGAAGAGATCAAAGATTAAAATACTTTAGCCACAGAGATCACAGAGATCACAGAGGACACAGAGAAAAACCCATACTCTATATTGGTAAGTTATCAAGTCACTTGATCCAGCGAGCCAAAAACTCTGTGGACTCTGTGAGCTCTGTGGCTAAAAACAAAAAAGGCTACCGAAGTAGCCTTTTCTGGTAGTGCATGCAGAGGCTTGATTAAGCTTCTGGCGTCACTGTCACAGTGATGTCTACAACCACGTCGTGGTGCAGCGCAACGCTCACAGCGAAGTCACCAATGGTTTTCAGTGGGCCGTTTGGCAGGCGCACTTCAGATTTTTTCACATCGTGACCTTGTGCTTGCAAGCCTTCAGCGATGTCAATGTTGGTCACAGAACCGAATAGACGACCATCTACACCTGCTTTTTGTGACACTGTCAGTACGAAACCAGCCAGTTTTTCGCCACGTGCTTGTGAAGCGGCCAACAGGTCAGCTTGTTGTTTTTCCAACTCGGCACGTTGTGCTGCAAACACTGCTTTGTTTGCTTCAGTCGCACGTTTTGCTTTACCTTGTGGGATCAGGAAGTTACGGCCGTAACCGTCTTTCACTTTTACCACGTCACCCAGGGAACCCAGGTTTGCTACTTTTTCCAACAAAATTACTTGCATGTTATTCTCCTAAGCCGCCAATTAACCTGGGTGTTTGTCTGTGTAAGGCATCAGCGCCAGGAAACGCGCGCGTTTAACCGCGGTTGTCAGCTGACGTTGGTATTTAGCCTTGGTACCAGTCATACGGGCTGGGATGATTTTGAAGTTTTCTGAAACGAAATCTTTCAACAGATCTACGTCTTTGTAGTCAACTTCTTTGATGCCTTCTGCGCTAAAACGGCAGTAACGGCGACGTTTGTACATATCTCTTGCCATGTGAAACTCCTTAAATTCTTTAATACTGTATTCGCTGTAACTCTTGTATGTGCAGTACCACTTGTGTGCTTTTTGCACTGCGCTGCGCCAAAAACCCTTTAACTTTGATGTGATCGCCGCTTTGCAATGGCAGGTTGGCTTTTTCACCAATCAGCACTGCGGGTAACTGACACTGCACTTTGCGATTCAGGCCAGCTTCGCTTTGCTCTGAATCATGTTGCAATTGCAATCGCAACAAGGGCAAGCCTGCCGGTGTGTAACGCAACGCTTCAATAGATTGAATGGTTGCCGCAAGCACCAGCGTATTCACAACCCTTAAGCAGCTGCCTCAGTGGTCGCAGCAGGTGCGTCACCCACGATGGTTTTGGATTTTTCCTCTTTCATCATTGGGCTTGGTGCTGTGACTGCTGTTTTCGTCGCAACTGTCAGGTGACGTAATACAGCATCGTTAAATTTGAAGCCGTGCTCCAATTCTTCCAGCACTTCCTGGCTGCACTCGATGTTCATCAACACGTAGTGCGCTTTGTGTACTTTTTGAATTGGGTAGGCAAGTTGACGACGGCCCCAGTCTTCCAGACGGTGGATGTTGCCGCCATTGCCTGTGATTTGTGCGCGGTAACGCTCAATCATCGCAGGCACTTGTTCACTCTGGTCAGGGTGAACAATAAACACGATTTCATAGTGTCGCATGAGATTTCCTTATGGATTAAGCCACCTTCAGAACCAGCTATCCAAGTGCATAAACACTCAAACAGCCACGAACAAAGTGCGGCAAGGTTGAAAAGCCAGCGATTATAAACCGATTTTCATGTTGTAATCAAGCACTTATTCCTGTTTGGGTGGATTCTCCAGGCTTTTATCTTCCTTGGGCAGGTAATAAGGGTCTGACACATAGCCCGGCCCTTTCATGATAATAATCACGATCAGGCCTATTATCATGGCCCCTATAAAAAACCAGAAGGTAAATAGCAGGCCGAGAAACATGGAAGTGCGCTCAATGTCATGCGTTAACAGATCACCCTCTTGCCACCAGGCATACACGACAGGCGCTGCAAACATAATGGTCCCGAGCAGCCACCATTTAGGCAGTTTTTTCAGCAACTGCCACTCTTTGTGGCTGGGGTAGCGGACACCCCCTGGAAGTTTATTCAATATGCCCATTGATGACCTAACAGAAAAAATGCTCAACCGATGTGGCTCGCATTCTATTTTATCCAATTCGCGATTTATTTTGGAAAGTGAAACGGCCTGATTGTTCAATGTTTGTGCCAGATCAATTTCTTTTCTTAACACATTTACATTAAAGAAGTGCCCGTTTACGCCGTAAAAACCCTTAGACCATGAACAGACAAGGGTAAGCTGCGCCCTGCGCAGCATCATTTGAGGTGATTCCATGCTGGCACAAAAAAAACAAATCCATTGGGAAGGCATCCTGCAGGCCATCCAGAATTCATATGCAATCAAACGTCATATCGAATTTTTTAACTGGCTGAAACAAGACATCCATCCGCTGATGCGTCACGATGTGCTATTGGCCGCATGGGGTGACTTTAGCAATGGCGACCTGCACTTTGACGTCTCCTCCTCACTACCTGAGCTCACCACCCAACGATTGCTTGAAGACTCTGCCATCGTGAACTACCTCATGTGCAACTTGTACAAGCGCTGGGTAGAAAATGATGACAAATGGTATGTAGTTAACCGCTTTGATGCCAGCGGCATTCATGCCCAATCGCCTAACCCGTTTACCCAGCAATTGATCAAAATGCATTCACTGCTGGTGTACGGTGTGCGCGATACGCGTGGCAAGGCCGATTGCATTTATGTCTTTT
>CAKZJM010000071.1 GCA_936943315.1 uncultured Methylophilus sp.
CCCGCCGACCACCGCGAGCAATACGATACCCAGTCCAGCCCACACTGCATAGGCAATTCCGATAGGAATTGCTTTTAATACCAGCGACAAAAAGTAAAAAGACAGCGCATAACCTACCACCACCACGACTGATGGCAGGATCTTGGTAAAGCCCGCACTGGCTTTGAGTGACGACGTCGCGGTGACCTCACTGATAATCGCCGCCAATAAAAATAACCAGTATTTCAACATTGTTTCCTTTTCAATGGGTAGCCTTCATGCAGGCCAATCTTCAACTCACACTCAATCGCGAAGCCATCTAACCATAGATGGCCGGACAAAGCGAGTCTGACAAATTAATTCTTACGAGCCAATCAGTTTTGTTCCGATAACGCATTGGCTAGCCACGCTTTAATCTGCAACTACACATTGCTTAATCACTATCAATCCTCAGATGTCCGGTGCAATGTGACGGCAATCTGAAAAGCGAAGGAGAGTTAACATGGCTTCAAATCAAAGCAATACACGTGGTGGTTCTAGCGAGCAACATTCAAAAGCTGGCAGCCAAAGCCACAAAAATCAAGGGAGCAACCAAGGCTCAGGCACCCGCGGTGGCTCTAGTGAGCAACATGCAAAAGCGGGTAGCCAAAGTCACAAGAACAGCTAATCAAAGTTAGCCAGTTCATGACCTTGATACCGCCCTGGCGAGTGAGTTCGCCAGGGATTTTTTATGCCCGCATATAAGCAAAATGTAAGTTGTTATTCTGACACTGCAATCAGCGCTTTTCCTCTGTAAGCAATGGGTGAGTAGCCTTACAGTGAATACTTACTAAGCTAAAGATGAGGAGTAAAAAATGATTCGATTACCACGTTTAGTGCTGTGTTCTAGCCGGGTCGGCTTGTTGCTGGTCGGCTTGCTGATAGTGAGTCTGACTGCGAACAGCGCAGATATTTCAATGTCGGATAAGCGTTTTTTGAAGAATGCTGCCGAAGCCGGACATTTTGAAGTGGAGGGTAGCAAGTTGGCCCTCAAAAAATCCAAAGATGCAGACATCATCCGTTTTGCCAAAATGATGACCGAAGACCACTCTCAAGCCGCCATGAAACTTAAAGACCTGGCAACACGGCGAGGGGTGGAGTTACCCAAAGAACCTGGATTGTTGCAACAGGCTAAACTCAAGTATCTGGAAACACGCGATGGTGTGAAATTTGATAAAAGCTATGCAAACCATATCGGGGTGGCTGCCCACGAGCAGGCGGTAAAGCAGTTTGAAGATGCCGCAGAAGACGCGCAAGATGCTGACATCAAGAAATTTGCGGCGGATACCCTACCTGTGTTGAAAAAACATTTGGAAGAAGCAAAACGGATAGACGCTCGCGTGAATAAAGATGACTAAGGCGCGTCAGTCTGCCTAATAAAAAAGCCGAGTAATCAGTACTCGGCTTTTTTATTTTCTCTTATGGATGTGCAATCCAATTATTTACTTTCCGTCTCACAAAAAGAAAGTCCTACAGCTTAACCAGACAGCACCTGACTCTTATTGCAGCAGCATTAAAGATAAAGTAGGGGCGTCGTGAGGTGCCCTTGAGGCATGCTGGGTTGCATCCTGATTTCAGCTTAAGTCTGCAAAGTGTTCAGTCACTTGTCCTCCTTTCGCAGGATCACGATTGCTCTTCGCTTTACAGGCGCCGAGTAGGTAACAGGCAGCAAGTATGTCATCGCCAGCATCGTCCGACCATTCCTACACCGATTTCAGCGTCGTGTGTATAGAGCGATTGCTGGCAAGTGAGCATCATGGAGTCTCCATTAATAACAAAAATGCATTGATGCGTGGAGAACATCATGGTGAATATTCTTTTGGTAATTGTTGTATTTGCTTTAATTGGTACGTTACCGACTTGGCCTTATAGCAGTCGGTGGGGCTTTTACCCCAGCGGTTGGTTGAGTTTAATCCTCATCCTTTTGCTCATTTTCTCGCTCACTCGTGGAGTGTGATAAATCACTTATAAAACAGGAGAACAATATGGTGCAATCTCATGGTTTAAATGAACCAGTCAGCGCAGTCTCATGGGGGGCGGTACTCGCAGGTTCGGTTGTCGCAGCGGCCCTTTCACTGATTCTTTTTCTATTGGGCAGCGGTTTAGGGCTGTCTTCCATTTCACCTTGGTCACGTGAAGGATTGGATGCCTCGGCTTTTGGCGTGGCGGCGATTGTCTGGATCACGGTCACCCAGATTCTGGCAGCGGGCATGGGCGGTTATCTGACAGGCCGTCTTCGTGTGAAGTGGCTGGATACTCCAAGCGATGAAGTGTACTTTCGCGATACGGCGCACGGGTTTTTAGCATGGTCGGTAGCCACACTGGCTACTGCTGCATTGCTGACCTCTGCTATCGGGTCACTTGTGAGTGGCGGTGTGCAGGCGGCTGCACAAGTCACTGGCGGTGCTGCCCAGGCAGGCACCATTGCCATGGCAGGTAAACACGGTCACGGCGCTCACAAAGAGGGTGGGCCAGGCGCTTATTTTGTTGATGCTTTGTTCCGTAAAAATAGCGACGGCAGCGCCAGCGCAGATTCCACCAACAGTGCACCGTCAGCGCCACCCACCGCTGAAGTGACCCGTATTCTCATGCATGCAGGCTCATGGGAATCCCTGCCCGCCGAAGATGCGACATACCTGACGCAGTTGGTCGTGAAGTACACCGGCTTGAGCCAGCAGGAGGCAGAGCAACGTGTGCAGGCTTTGCAGGCAAAAGCTAAAGAAGCGGAAGCCAAAGCAAAGGTAGCTGCTGACAAGGCCCGCAAGGTGTCTATCTATATCATCCTGTGGTTATTCGTTTCACTACTGGTAGGTGCATTTTCAGCCAGCGTCGCCGCTACTTGGGGTGGCCGTTGCCGAGATGCATAAATTTAACTTTTAATTCTTTTATGACACTGGAGGCTATATGCGTTCATTAATACTGTATTTCTTGGGTATCCCGATTCCACTGATTATTTTGATCGCTTTGTTTGTACGTTGATTTCACATTCTCAATTTTCCTGTCCCGGTCTGTGTGCGGTGAAGCCGCTGTTCGCAGCTCGGGATGAGGACCTCATGCGGTTACGTAATAAGCGCCTATATTCGATCTGTAAACGGGCGATCTCTACAAGCATGCGAATAAAGTATGCTCAAATGTCCGGCCAGTATGCTTGTTCTTTTTTAAGCGGGGAAGACTATTTCAAGGAGAGTAAGTGCATTGCACAATGCAGCCATTAAAGCGATTTATTTTCGGAAGAGGCCGGTTTTTTCCAGCGGCTGGATCTTTTCCAGGTATAAGTACCGCAAGTGATCAAATACAAAATGGCCGAAAAGATATTGAGCACGGGCACCATGCTTCTAAATGCTAGAAAAAAGGCTTTGCTCAATGCATGCCGCCAGGTTTCAAACTCACAGTTCCTGAATTCAATCAAAGAACCAATCGCCGAGATGATCAACGGCACGACATAGAACGCAGAAAGAACATTAAAATCCATGGCATTTCCTTACGCTAGCAGCTTGCATTATAACGCGTCGATGCGGGTTGTTTTTACTCGATAAAGTAGGCCGCTATCAGAAAATTCTTACAAGAGTTTCAGCCAGAGTGGGATACGTCGCTGGGCAAGGATAAAGCATGATGGAGTCTCAGTTTTACAATAAGCTAAAAAGTAGGGAGGCCAGAAATGAAAGACTCTAAACCATCATATGCAGCGACCAGTGCAGTATCGTTGATCGCCATTACCGCTGGCACGGTATCTGCCGCATTGTTGATTATGTTTGTGGGCCTTTTCCTGACCGTACTGTCTATCGGTGCCACGTCACAGACCACCGCAAGTGTCAGTCCTCCACAAGAAGAGCTGCGCACGGTTTCTACACATGATTTTGTGGCGCATAACAATCAAGATCTGCAGGCCTACCAGAAAAAAGGGCGCGTGATGGATGCTTTGTTACGTGAGCAAGGCATGCATCCGGCAATTTCTTCAGGCCATCCGAATAAGGCGCTGACGCATCAACCCCGTGTCTATGCCATTACCACCATCGTGAAATTTCCCGCTCATGAGGTTCGCTTGGTACAGATCTAATCGGTACAGATCTAACCTATGGTTGCAGATCTAATCTGCCCCTATCGACCATTCTTTTTTAGCTCTACACTCCTTCAAAACTACAATACGGCATTTTTCAGCCGTTATTCATCTATCAGCTGCCGGTTTAATTGATCAGATTCTTGAATCTTGGTCAAATTTAAGGCATTGTTCGACATTGAATCAAACATTGGTAACACACATAATCGATTGAGGTTATGAATATTATGCTTCATCCCAGAAATGAACGTGCAACCCTGCGCAAACCCAGGTTGCCTTTTGCGATACAAACGGGTGCATTGAGCGCCATCCGTCAGGGCGGTGCGATTGCGATTGGAAAACTCAATCTGATTTTAATCGGCCTGATTGTGGTTATCCTGTTTGCACTGATTTCCAAAGAAGAATCAAACTCCGGCTACTCCAACCATTCTGCTCGTCTACAGCCGACTATCCCCGCTGCTGAAATTCCAGCCGAGACGGCGCCGCCGCCATCCAGCGGGGCAACAGAAACGATTGCCCCGGCCGTGGAGCCCGTCACGCCCGCTAAAGCACCCGCCAAAGAAGGCAGCAAGAAAACGAAAAAAGTGGAGGTGATGCCGCCGGTGATGGAGTCTGGCCCCGTGGTGCAGGTGCAAACCAGCCAGGCGCCCACTGTGCCCTCGCCGCCAGTGGCAGAACCTGTAGTGCCTAAAGACCCTCCGACCAAAATGTTGGTATTTAATATCTGGAGTGTGTCTGAATTACGGTTAAGAAGTACTTACACCTCATGGATGAACGACAGTGGTGTCTCAGCGGCGCAATTAGAGGCGAGAAAAAAAGAGTATCTCAATTTTGTTGCTCAACGGGCACGTAAGTGTGGCGAGCTCGACAGCAAATTTGCCAGTAACATCAATACGTTAGAAAAGCTGAATTTTAATAAAAACGATGTGGAGACCTTAGAGTGCCACGCCACAGAAAACAATGCTGAGATAGATAAGATGCATGCACGTGGTGCATAACTTAGCGGGATCGCTCTCTATAAATCCTCAAGGTTAGCCGGTCTCGCCCTGAAGTAACCCTGCGAAAACTGGCAGCCCATTTCTTTAAGTAGCGTCTCTTGTGCTTGTGTTTCCACACCCTCTGCAATCAGCCTGATATTGAGTTGTTTGCCCATAAAGATCATGGTTTTGCACAAGGCCTGGTCATTCTGGTTGTCAGTAATATGCCTGATGAATGATTGATCAATTTTCACGTAATCAATTTTGAATTTGTTGAGATAAGCCAGCGATGAGTAGCCTGTACCAAAATCATCAATCGCGAGTTTAATGCCATGCGCATGAATGTTATTCAAGGTGTCGATGACATTGCTTGATGGCTCCAGCAGCAACCCCTCGGTGATTTCAAAACAGAACTGCTCACCGGAGATACCGTGGCTGGCCAGCGAGGCAATAAACTGGCGGATAGAGATGGACTGCGAAAATTGTAGCGGTGAAATATTGATGCAGATTTCTACCTGCCCGAAGCGTTGACGGATCTGTTCAAGGTCTTGGATGGTTTGCCGGAAAACCCACTCCCCCAACTCAATAATATAGCCGTTTTCTTCGGCAATCCTGATGAATGTTTCCGGTGAAATCTCGCCAAACTCGGGGTGATGCCAGCGTAGCAAAGCTTCAACCTTCTCGCATTGCAGATTGCTTAAATTGAAGATAGGCTGGTATTGCAAACGCAGTTGCTTTTTCTGTACAGCCTCACGTAATTCATTGCCTAATAAGGTTTTCTTGGTAAACGCATCGTGCATGCCTTCGTTGAAAACGGTGAACCTGTTTTTGCCGTTACGTTTAGCCTGATAAAGCGCCTGGTCGGCAAACATAATCAGTTCATCAGTTTGCTGGCTGTGATCCGGAAACAAGGCGACGCCTATGCTCAGTGACACCACAAAAGATTTTTGCTGGATGCTGAGGGACGTCGCCATGGTTTCTATCAGCTGGGTGCAAATCGCCCGCAACCGCTCTTCACGGGCGTTTTCCTGAATCACAATCAAGAACTCATCGCCGCCGAACCGGGCGGTGATATTGGGCGGCAAGATCACAGATTGGATGCGATGGGCAACATGAATGAGTACTTCGTCGCCTATGGCATGCCCAGCGGTGTCATTGATCTCCTTGAAGTTGTCCAGGTCCATAATCATGACGCCAATATGTGTTCCGCGCTGGCGGGCAATTTCTAATGCCTGGTGAAGTTCATTTTTTAACTGGAAGCGATTCGGCAATTTGGTCAAAAAGTCATGATTCGCCTGAAACCATATTTCATGTTGTGCCGTCAGCGCCTGTTTTTTGTTGGTTTTGCGTAGTTTGAAGAACTGGTAAAGCAGCAGCAGGGCAAAGAACAAGAGGCTGAAGACCAGATATTTTGTCAGTGGGTTATCTGGCGTTCTCCGCCATCCGTCCAGGATGTCCTGTGGATTTGTCCCAATGTGTAAGGTGGCTTTATTCAGGATGCTGTGCAGGAGGGGATCCTCATCTCTCACCGCCATAAAGACTTTGTTAGTCATGGGGGTGACGTCACTTTTGCGGATGGATCTGATCTTGTGTAGGTCCAAATGGTAGTCGAGCACCAGTTCATTGCCGACATACGCATCCACCAGGCCGGAATCAAGGTATTCAAACGCTTCATCGGCAATATCCACCAGCTTGATTTTGATCCCGGGCACCAGCGTTTTCAGTTTTTCCGCCACTTGCCCACCTCTGAACACCGCCACTGTATGGTTGGAAAGCTGGTAGGTTTTGAGATCCCTGTTCTCTAGATGAGACGCAACATAAATGGCATTTGCAGATTCAAGATATGGGATGGTCACGCGTTTGAAGCCAGTGGGCGTATGCGTGCCACGAATGCCGGTAATGAGTTCGGCCTCGTTTGGAGTGATGTTGTCGTGGTAATCGACGATGGTAAAGGTCAAGCCAGTGAGCTGGCTGATTCTTTCGAGATATTGCACAGAAATCCCGGTATGCTTGTGATTTTCGAGCTGAAACTCCACAGGCATCCAGCCATTTCTCATGGCGACACTGATGCGCGGATGCTGTTTTATCCACTGCGTTTCCTGCGCGGAAAGATGTAGTGCGTTGACGTTTTCAGCGCGCAGTGTGCCAGCCCCTATTTCTTGGGCGCATAGTGGCAGGGCAAGGGCTAGTGTCATGCATAGTCCCATGCATAGTGCCATGAGTATTGTGAAGCATCTGGTCATACTAAGTTGGCTTTAACCCTCTACCGTTTTCCGAATCTTTGATATGAGGTGACCTCCCATTGTAGGGGATAGTCCGGCAATGACATATTAAATACATTACGCGTGTGCTTCCCCTTTTAAAAGTTTTACTAATTAAACCTTTGTTTAAAGTAACACTTGGCCTCTTATCTCAAATCAGATTAAAACCTTCATTCTCCGGTCTTTCTCGCGATGCTTGGTCAATTCCCAGGCGTTATGCGTCTATCAGAGGATTCCTACGCAAAATTCAGCCATCGTGGCATGGCGTCAGGGTTTCATTCCTCGCATCATAAGGGCTCATTTTCACAACAAGACCAATTGCCGGTGTTTAGGCGAGAGGCGGCTTAGGAGACCTTATGCTCAGAACACTATTATTGGTTATTCTGATTTTAGCTTTAATCGGTGCATTGCCTACCTGGCCCTATAGCTCAGGCTGGGGCTACTATCCAAGTGGTGGCCTGGGTTTGCTAGTTTTGATCTTGCTGATACTTGCCCTCACCGGCAGGCTGTAGGCGCAAAGTATCTCTTCATTTCACTTTAATCTAAGGAAACATCATGATGATGGCTAAACGTTTTTTAAGCGCTTTTTTAGTGGCTTCCATGCTTTTTACCGGTTCTATGCAATCAGTGCAGGCAGCCATGATTGGGACTGACCAGGTCGCGGCCTCAACGATATCTGCTCAGGGCGAACAAGACCGTGCCAAAATCGTGAGTATGCTCTCGCGTGACGAGGTGCAGTCAGAACTGGTCAAGCGTGGCATTGACCCGGCTGAGGCAAAATCTCGCGTGGCTGCCCTTTCTGATGAAGAAGCCAGCCACCTGGCGACGCAATTAGACCGGGCGCCGGCTGGTGGAGGCATTATTGGTGCCATCGTATTGGTGTTTTTTGTATTGCTGTTAACTGATATTTTGGGTTTCACCAAAATCTTCCCGTTCACCCGTTCAGTGCGTTAATGCTTTATCCTCTCGCTAATTATTTTGCGAGATGGGGCGCTATAGCTATGAACAATGCCAGCATGATTAAAACCAGACTGTGTCGGTTATGCATGCTGGCTTTTTTCTGCCTGCTAACCGCCTGTGCAGCGACTGGTGTGCGTGAAGCCACCCAGAACACTCAGTTGCCACGCAAGGCTGAGCTAACGCGCACGCCATTTTTCCCGCAGGCCCAATACCAGTGCGGCCCTGCGGCACTCGCGACAGCTTTGGTGGCTGCGGATATCCCGGTCACGCCCGATCAATTAACCCCAGAGGTCTATGTGCCCAGCCGTCAGGGCAGCTTGCAGATTGAAATGCTGGCAGCGGCCCGCCGCCATGGTGCTGTGGCCATCCAGATACCGCCCCAGCTCGATGCCGTCATGCAGGAGGTCGCTGCTGGTAACGTGGTGGTGGTGATGCAAAATCTGGGCTTCTCCTGGGTGCCGTCATGGCATTATGCCGTGCTGATTGGCTATGACCTGGATAAGCAATTAGTGTGGCTGCGGTCAGGCACTTATGAGCGTTTCGAGATGTCACTGAGTGCGTTTGAACGTACCTGGGCACGCAGCGAGCACTGGGCCTTTGTGGCGCTGCCCCCTGGCAAATTACCTGCCAGTGCTGACGCAGATACGGTGGCGAGAGCATTGGTGACCTATGAAAAGAACGCCTCTGCTGCAGACCGGAAAACCGCTTATCAGGCTGCGGTAAACCAATGGCCGGACCATCAGGTATTGTTGATGGGCCTTGGTAATGCGGCTTATGCCATGCATGATTTGCCTTTGGCGGCCGCTACCTTCAGCCATATGACAGAAATGCATCCCGACTCAGCAGCGGCTTATAACAATCTGGCCAATGTGTTACTTGCCCAGAACCAGATTGCGCAGGCAGAAATGGCCGCGCAAAAAGGCTTGTCCGTCGCGGGGGGGAATGAAAAGCTGAAATCGCAAATTGCACAGACACTGATGGAGATCAGGCAGGCCAGGCATTAACGGGAGGTGAGTGCAACTTAGCTTGTGAGTGCTGTGGATGGCGAAACGTGATGAATGGGATGACCATGTTTTTCGAGGTAGGTATAAAACTCTTTGCGTTTTAACGACTTGGAAAACAGCCAGCCCTGCACATGATTGACGCCGCGGGATTGTAAGATATCCGCTTGCGCCTGGGTTTCTACACCTTCTGCCACCATATCCAGCTTGAGCGTTTTTGCCATTTCTATAATGTGAAATGCAACATGGCTGGTCACTGCATCCGTACCCACAGAATCCACAAACGTCTTGTCAATTTTCAGGTAATCCAGTTGAAACTTGGTCAGGTATGACAAGCTCGAATAACCGGTACCAAAGTCATCAATCGCCACCCGAACACCGCACTCGCGGATCTTCCTGATGGTAGTCAGAGCCTCTTCGTCATCAAGGAAGCCCCGTTCCGTCACTTCAATGAGAATCTGTTTGCCGTGGGCGCCCGTGGTTGTTTTCAGTTGCTGAATCAGCGCTGGCAATTGACCAGACCGGATGTCGTGGGAAGAAATGTTAATGCCGACATGAAAATCGGGGTACATGATGAATGCACTGCGCATATCCTTGGCAACCATCTCAAATACGCGTTGGGTAATCTGGCAGATCACCCCAGCCGCTTCAGCCGCGGGGATAAAAGTATCCGGGCTGATCACGGTATTGGCCGGTGTTCTCCAACGGATCAACGCCTCGGCACCGACACAGGTATTGAGGGGCAGGTGCATGATAGGCTGATACTCCAGGTAAAACTCATTATTGGCCAAGGCGCGCAAAATGGCCGATTTGGTGGAATACCGGGTGCGTTGCATGTAAGTGAACAGTCCGGCCAGGCCCAGACCTACGACCATGGCCAGGGGAATCAGCACCTGGATGAAGGTCATGATGTCATCATTCATCTCCTTGAGCGGCATGGCGGCAACGACGCCGGTC
>CAKZJM010000072.1 GCA_936943315.1 uncultured Methylophilus sp.
AGCCATGCCTTCCGCCGTTTTTGGCGGAAAGAATTCAAAACTGTAAGAGATGTTATTGTTCACTTGTTTTATCTTTATCTATTCATGGTGCCAAGCTGCGTGATAGTTAATCTTTACCATCGACAACAATCGCGCTCAGCACACCAGAGATGACGCTATACACCAGCGCACCAATCACGCCAATCAGTATAGAGCTCACCGAAAAACCTTGCAGATAATTGCCGACCGCCCAGAACAGCAATCCGTTAATGACCAGTATGAACAGGCCCAGCGTTAACAAGGTAATGGGCAAGGTAAGGAGGATCAGCACATTCACCAGGCCAATCACCAGGGCGGCCACCAATGCCGCTGTAAAGTTTGCCACATGAATACCTGGCACCAGGTAGGTCACCGCCATCAGCGCCACTGCGTTCAATACCCAGACAACCAGCAACTTAATCATGCTCACTCCTCAGGATGGATGTGAGGAGAGTGTACACCGAAACCACCGACAGAACATCTGGCGGTAGTTTCGTATGGCCTGACTACTTAGTATCTGTAGTGCTCTGGCTTGTAAGGGCCGTTTTTGTCCACACCGATATACGCCGCTTGGGCATCTGTCAGTGTCGTCAATTGCGCGTTGAGTTTTTTCAACTGCAAGATCGCCACTTTTTCATCCAGATGCTTAGGCAAGGTGTATACGCCAACGGGATACTTGTCGGTTTGCGTAAACAATTCGATTTGCGCGATGGTCTGGTTAGCAAAGCTGGAGCTCATCACATAGCTTGGGTGGCCAGTACCACATCCCAGGTTGACCAGGCGGCCTTTTGCCAACAGGATAATACGCTTGCCATCCGGGAAAATGACGTGGTCCACTTGTGGCTTGATCTCTTCCCACTGGTATTTTTCAATGCTGGCAACATCGATTTCGTTATCGAAGTGGCCGATGTTGCACACAATGGCCTGGTCTTTCATTTTTGCCATATGCTCATGTGTGATCACATGGTAGTTACCGGTCGCAGTCACAAAAATGTCGGCGTGCTCAGCCGCATAATCCATGGTCACCACGCGGTAGCCTTCCATGGCCGCCTGCAAGGCACAAATCGGATCAATCTCAGTCACCCACACTTGCGCAGACAAGGCACGCAACGCTTGTGCAGAGCCTTTACCCACATCACCATAACCGGCAACCACGGCAATTTTGCCTGCAATCATCACGTCGGTCGCGCGCTTGATCCCGTCAACCAGTGATTCACGGCAGCCATACAGGTTGTCGAATTTTGACTTGGTAACAGAGTCGTTAACGTTAATGGCGGGGAAAGCCAGTTTGCCTTCTTTATGCATTTGATACAGGCGGTGTACACCAGTGGTCGTTTCTTCGGTCACGCCTTTGATCGCAGCCAAACGTACGGAGTACCAGTTTGGTGACACTTTCAGTTTTTCTTTGATGGCATTGAACAAACAGACTTCTTCTTCAGAGCCAGGGTTTGCCAGCACGGACAAATCTTTTTCAGCACGGGTACCCAGGTGCAACAGCAAAGTCGCGTCGCCACCATCATCCAGGATCATGTTGGAATAACCACCATCTACCCATTCGAAAATGCGGTGGGTGTAATCCCAGTAGTCTTCCAGTGATTCGCCTTTAACGGCAAACACGGCCGTGCCTGTGGCCGCGATAGCAGCCGCTGCGTGGTCTTGTGTAGAGAAAATATTGCAGGATGCCCAACGCACGTCTGCACCCAGATCTTTCAATGTTTCGATCAGCACGGCGGTCTGAATCGTCATATGTAAA
>CAKZJM010000073.1 GCA_936943315.1 uncultured Methylophilus sp.
AATCGTTTCTGGTCAACAACGCGCTGTTCTGGGCCGAGGTCTAACATGTCGACGGGTTGCGCGTCGATGCGGTCGCCTCCATGCTCTACCTCGACTATTCCCGCAAAGACGGTGAGTGGCTACCCAACGCCTATGGCGGACGTGAGAACCTGGATGTGATTGAGTTTTTAAAACAACTCAACATGATGGTCGGCGAACGCTTTCCGGGCACACTGACCATTGCTGAAGAATCAACCGCCTGGCCTGCGGTTTCGCGGCCTGTTTATGCGGGTGGACTGGGCTTCAGCATGAAATGGAACATGGGCTGGATGAATGACATTTTGACCTACATGCAACTGGATCCCATTTACCGCCAGCACCATCATAACCGCCTGACTTTTGGACAGATGTACGCCTATTCAGAAAACTTCGTGCTGCCCTTCTCGCACGATGAAGTCGTGCATGGCAAAAAATCCTTGCTGGAAAAAATGCCTGGCGATCGTTGGCAAAAGTTTTCCAACCTGCGCTTGTTAATTACCATGCAAATGACCATGCCCGGTAAAAAACTCAATTTCATGGGCAATGAATTTGCGCAAGGCCGGGAGTGGAGTGTCAACCAAAGCCTGGACTGGCATTTACTGGAAGAAACCACGCCAGAACACGGGTTACACCGGGGCATACAATCGTTGACGCGTGATCTCAATGCGCTTTACAGGCAGTTGCCTGCGCTCTATCACTATGACTTTGAGCCGCAAGGCTTTCAGTGGATAGACTGTGAAGATGCGGCCCAATCAATATTGAGCTACATCAGACGCGGCAATGACCATAGTTTTGTTATAATAGTGTTAAATTTCACACCAGTACCACGCCATCAATATCGTTTGGGCGTACCGCAAGCGGGTTACTACAAGGAAGTGTTTAACAGTGACGCCGCTTGTTATGGTGGCAGCAATTTAGGCAATGGTCACGGCTGTCAAAGCGACCCTGTTCCCTGGATGAACAATCCTTTCTCCATCAGCCTGGAATTGCCGCCGTTGGCTGGTGTCATACTTCAGTTACAATAACTGGTTACACTCTACGGTGAGATCGCAGTAAATATTATGGCTGTGCAAGACATGTTGAACATACGCTTGCGGCCCCAAAAATTAATTGACTTGAAAAACGATAGCAACAACATAACATGGCAAAACTAACCACACACCCGAGCTGGCACGCGCTGAACCAGCATCAAATTGAAATGCGCAATGTTCAAATGCGCGATCTGTTCAAACAAAACCCCAAACGATTTGAAGAGTTCAGCCTCACCGTAGAAGACATCCTGCTCGACTACTCCAAACACCGCATCACCAAAGAAACCCTGGCACATCTCTTCCAGCTAGCCCGTGACTCGAATATTGAGCAATGGCGCAGCCGCATGTTCAGTGGTGAAAAAATCAACATCACCGAACACCGTGCCGTATTGCACACTGCCCTGCGCAACCGCAGCAACACCCCAGTGCTGGTTGACGGCAAAGACGTGATGCCTGAAGTGAATGCTGTGCTGGCGCAAATGCGTACCTTTACCGAACAGGTGCGTAGTGGCCAGTGGACGGGTTACAGCGGCAAGCGTATTACCGATATTGTGAATATCGGTATTGGCGGCTCTGACCTGGGCCCTGTGATGGCTTGTGATGCCTTGAAACCATATGCCAGCCCGGATTTGAAAGCACACTTTGTGTCTAACATTGATGGCGCGCACCTGATGCGCGTGCTGGAAAGCTGCAATCCTGAAACCACTCTGTTTATTGTGGCTTCAAAAACCTTCACGACGCAGGAAACCATGACCAATGCGCACTCCGCGCGTCGCTGGTTCCTGGCTGCCGCACAGCAAGATCAGCATGTGGCCAAGCACTTTGTCGCGTTGTCTACCAACGGTAAAGCCGTACAGGCTTTTGGTATTGATACCAACAACATGTTTGCCTTCTGGGATTGGGTCGGTGGCCGTTATTCCTTGTGGTCAGCCATTGGTTTGTCGATTGCCCTATATGTGGGGATGGACAACTTTGAGCAAATGCTCGCGGGCGGCCATGCCATGGACCAACACTTCCAGACCGCTCCGCTGGAGCAGAACATGCCTGTCATCATGGCATTGCTGGGTGTCTGGTATAACAACTTCTTTCATGTCGATACCCATGCGATCCTGCCTTACGATCAAGGCATGTCGCGTTTTGCCGCATATTTGCAGCAAGCCGATATGGAGAGCAATGGCAAGTTTATTTGCCGTGATGGCAGCCGCGTCAGCTACAAAACCGGCCCAGTGATCTGGGGTGAAGCCGGGACCAACGGTCAACACGCCTTTTACCAGTTGATCCACCAGGGTACGCAGATGGTGCCGGCAGACTTTTTGATGCCTGCCAACAGCCACTACAAAGTCGGTAGTCCTGACGACCAGCACCATAAAATTCTGCTGGCCAACTTCCTGGCGCAAACCCAGGCACTCATGCTGGGTAAAACCCGTGATGAAGCCCGCGCAGAATTGGAAAAACAAGGCTTGACTGGTGAAGCGCTGGAAGACTTGTTGCCGCACAAAGTGTTTGAAGGCAACCGTCCGACAACGTCTATTCTGTTCAAACAGCTGACACCCTATACCTTGGGTAAACTGATTGCCATGTATGAACACAAAATCTTCGTGCAGGGCATCATTTGGGACATCAACAGTTACGACCAATGGGGCGTGGAATACGGCAAACAAATTGCCAGCCAGATTTTGCCGCAATTGAACACACCAGAACCGGTAAACAGTTTCGACAGCTCAACTAATGGATTAATTAATTACGCGAAGAAAATATCGTAATCATATGATTCATAAATAAAAAGGCCTCAATTGAGGCCTTTTTTAATGCATACTTACCCGATTAAACCAGCTGGTTCTTAATGGCGTAATGCGTGATGTCAGCATTATGTTTCAGGTGCATTTTTTCCAGTAACCGTGTGCGGTACATGCTCACGGTTTTTACCGACAAAGCCAGCTTATCAGCGATTTCGCTCACAGATAATCCAGAAGCAATCAAACGCATGACCTGAAACTCGCGGTCAGACAGCACTTCATGTGGCGCGACATTGTGGTCTGTCCCCACTTGTTCGGCCAGAATTTCGGCTACGTTAGGCGTGATATATTTTTTGCCCTTGGCCAGGGTATGGATGGCCGTCAGCAACTCCTCTGACGCAGTATGCTTGCACAGGTAGCCAGAAGCGCCAGAGCGGATAGAACGGACAGCATATTGTTCTTCCATATACATGGATAACATGAGGATATTCAGTGCCGCGTTTTCACGCTTGATCAGTTTTAGTGCTTCAATGCCGGTTTTATCAGGCAAGGAGATATCGAGCAGCATGACATCTGCCGCCAATTCGCGGACACATTTAATGGCTTGTGCCACATTCTCAGCTTCACCCACCACTTCAATATCCCCGCTGGCCACCAATATCTGCTTGATGCCGGAACGTAAAATGGCGTGATCGTCCACGATGATGACTTTGATTTTAGGGATATTCAAGCGCTTTCCTCAATATGGCCAATGTGAAATTGGTCTTCTCATAGATATCAATTTATTGTAAAACGCCCCGGGCATTCTGTCACGAGGCGATGGCAAGCAAAGGCGTACGCACCTCGATAGAAGTCCCTTTGCCCTGCGCATCCGCAACAATCTGGCACTCTCCACCCAACGCTGCTGCACGCTCTTGCATGCCGCGCAGGCCAAATGAATTGGGTTTGATTTTATCGGCTGGCGCAATACCGACGCCATCATCAGAAATCGTCATCAACAATACGTCACCGGTCAGGGACAGCTCGACAGCCACTTCGTTGGCCTGGGCGTATTTGGCGATATTGGACAGTGCTTCCTGGCAAATGCGGAACAAGGCCATAGACTGGTCGGCATCACACTCCAGGTCTCGGCAGTTGGTGACAAACCTCGCTGCCACGCCCAATTGTTTTTTGAACTGGTTCACTTGCCATTCAAGCGCATCCACCAGGCCGAGGTCTAGAATATTTGGCCGTAAATTACCAGAAATACGGTGCACGGCATCAAACGTCTGGTTGATGATGGCCTGTAACATGGTGGCTTGTTCCATATTCACCGGCTGGGCATCCTCAATTTGCTGGATGATGGTGGACAAGCCCAGTTTCATGGCGGTCAGGTTACCGCCGAGGTCATCATGGATTTCGCGCGCAATGCTCACGCGCTCTTGCTCTTTGACCTGATTGATATGGGCTGTTAACGCCTGCAAATCACGTCTGGCCTGCTCAATCTCCTGCTTTTCATGTTTACTCTGACTGATATTGAGCATGATGCCATCCCACTGCACCGCCCCTTGTCCGAGGTCCTGCACAGTGGCCCGGATA
>CAKZJM010000074.1 GCA_936943315.1 uncultured Methylophilus sp.
GCCATGAGCAATACACACGCAACATGGTGACGGCGGCTTCAACCGCCAACCTGGCGATTATCCTGATTGATGCGCGTAAAGGTGTTTTGACGCAAACCCGCCGTCACAGCTATTTGGCGCACCTGGTAGGTATTCCGCATATCGTAGTTGCCGTGAATAAAATGGATCTGGTGAATTACGATCAGGCGGTATTTGAGAAAATCAAAGCCGACTACACTGCCTTTGCCACTGAAATCGGCCTGGCCCAGGCACGTGATATCAAGTTTATCCCGATGTCTGCCTTGAATGGCGACATGCTGGTTGACCGTCTGGACAATCTGGACTGGTATCAGGGTGAAACCTTGCTTGAACTGCTGGAGGCCGCGCCTGCTGCGCATAGCGACCAGGCAGAAGCTTTCCGCTTCCCGGTACAGTTTGTCTGCCGCCCGCATGACTCTGCCAACCCTGAGCTGCATGACTTCCGTGGCTTTATGGGCCGCGTTGAATCTGGCAGCATTGCCGTGGGCGATGCAGTCACGATATTGCCTAACGGTTATCAATCCAAAGTGAAAGCCATCCAGCTGGGTAACGAGCAATTGCAAAGTGCACAAACCGAGCAAAGTATTACGCTGTTGCTAGAGGATGAAATCGACACTTCACGTGGTGATATGATCGTGAAGACCAGTGAAGCGCCTGAGGCGGTCAAGCAAATTGAAGCGCACGTCTGCTGGCTATCAGAGACACCGTTGTCGCCTGCAAGGACTTATATCGTGCGCCACACGACTCGTGAGTCCAAAGCCAAAATTGGCAGCATTCAATACAAGGTAGATGTGAACACCCTGGAACAACAGGCCACCACTGACCTTAAAATGAATGATATCGCGCGCGTCAGCTTTAAATTAGCCCAGCCACTCATGGTGGATAGTTACGACAAAAATCGTGCGACTGGCGCGTTTATCGTGATTGACGAAAGCAGCAACAACACGGTTGGCGCTGGCATGATTGTTTGATGAATGGCAAAACAACACATCGTCATTTAAGCTAAATTGCAATAAAATATCGTTTTGGCTCAAATAGCCTGCAAAGGATTTAAAACATGACTTATGTAGTAACCGAAAATTGTATTCAGTGCAAATACACCGACTGCGTAGATGTGTGCCCGGTGGATTGCTTTGTTGAAGGCCCGAACTTCCTGGCGATTAATCCTGACGAATGCATTGACTGCACCCTGTGTGTGGCTGAGTGCCCGGCAGAAGCCATTTTCTCTGAAGATGATGTGCCCGCCGACCAGCAGCACTTTATCGCTTTGAACGCGCGTCTGGCGACCGTATGGCCGACAATTACCGCGCGTAAAGAGCCCCTGCCAGATGCAGATGCCATGAATGGTAAAGCTGGCAAAACGGAATTACTGGTAGAGTAAGATAAAAATCAGCCACAAATAAAAAAGCCGCTACTAGCGGCTTTTTTATTTGTTCACTGTTGTATCTTCAGGGTTAGCTAGGAAAGATCAACTTCTTGACCGGACCATAGCTACGTCTATGCTCTGGTGTAATCCCATGTTGCAATAAACGCTCAAGATGTAATGCGGTGGGATAGCCTTTATGCTGGGCAAACCCATATTGTGGATACTGTGCATCCAGCACCAATAAAGATGCGTCTCTGGCTGTTTTGGCAAGGATGGAGGCGGCTGAAATTTCAGGCACTTTACTATCGCCTTTTACAATGGCCTCACAAGGCAATTCAAATTTTGGGGTCCGGTTACCATCGACCTGAATCAAGGTAGCATGTATACCAAACTGCGCAACCATGACCTGGTAGGCGCGCTGCATGGCCAGCATACTGGCTTGGAGGATATTGATATCATCAATCTCCTGCGCGCTCACACTGGCGATTCCCCAAGCAAGTGCATGTGCCTTGATTTCAATCGCCAGCAGATCACGCCTGGCCTCAGACAATTTCTTTGAATCTGCCAGGCCAGCAATGGGATGTGCAGGATCCAGAATCACTGCTGCCGCATACACGGCACCCGCTAATGGCCCCCTGCCCGCTTCATCAATGCCACATAGTCTTTGCATCAGTATCAGACCTGCAAAAACTGTTTGACGACCACAGCTGCTTTTTGCGCGCTATTTTGCTTAAGCTGGGCATGGATGTGACGGTACTTTTCTTGTAACGTAGCCAAGCCAGCTTTATCTGCCAGCAGATTGTAGAGTGTTTGCGCGATGCGGTCTGATGTGGCCTCATTTTGCAGTAGCTCGGGCACAATAAACTCGCCTGCCAAGATATTCGGCAAGCCGACATAGGGTTGCAAACGCATGCGTTTAAGCAACTGCCAGCTCATATTGGACATTTTATAGGTAATGACCATCGGCTTCTTTAGCAACGCCGCTTCCAGCGTGGCCGTACCAGAAGCTACCAATACCGCGTCTGCCGCCGTCATGGCATCATGGGCATGACCAAACATAATCTGTAAATCTATGCTGGTATCGGGTTGCTGGGTCAGCAACTGGTGCCAGGCATTCTGGAAAATATCACGTGTTTCGCGCGTCACCAACGGCACCAGGAATTGCACTTTCATGCCGTTTTCACGCATCAGGCGGTCTAGCGCAATCGCCGTTTCCAGCACCAGGGTCGCGTGGAAATTCACTTCAGATTGACGGCTGCCAGGCAGCATGGCAATCACCACGCTATCTTTTTTCAATTTGAGTTTTTCACGCGTTTGCCCCGCATTCGGCTCCATGGGCAAGGCATCTGCCAATGGGTGGCCGATATAGGTCACAGGCACGCCGACTTGCTGGTACAAGGCTGGCTCAAATGGAAACAAAGCCAGCATGTGGGACACGGCGCGTTTGATTGTGTGTATACGGTTTTTACGCCAGGCCCAGATGGAGGGACTGACGTAATGAATGGTTGGAATACCCTTGGCCTTGAGCTTGCGTTCAAGCCAAAAATTAAAATCAGGCGCATCGATGCCTATAAAGACATCCGGCTTTTCTGTGAGAATCTGTTTGTAAAGCTGCTTGCGTAACTTTAACAGTCCCCATAAATGCCTGAGTACCTCCAGATAGCCACGGACGGATAAACGCTCGATAGGAAAAAGCGATTTTGCACCCAAACTCATCATTTTAGGGCCAGCAATGCCAAAAATCTCGACATCAGGATGGAGTGACTTGAGCTCCTGGATCAAATGATAACCCAGCAAGTCTCCGGAGGCTTCTCCTGCCACCATTGCAATCTTAGCCATATGATTTTGATTTAACGCACAATGCCGCGCGTGGTTTGCGCGAGAAAACGAGTCATCAAGCCTATTTCAGGGCATGATTTTTCCATGTCGGCCAAGGCCACTTTGGCCTCTTCAAACGAGAGCCCCTGGCGGTATAACACTTTATAGGCACGCTTGATTTGCTGGATGGTATCGGCACTGAAGCCGCGACGTTTCAGGCCCTCTGCATTGATGCCATGTGGTTGCGCGTCATAGCCGGCGGCCGTCACATAAGGCGGAATATCCTTGAACACTACAGAACCCACAGCAGTGATAATGTGCTCACCGATCTGGCAGAACTGGTGAATCAGGGTGAATCCGCCCAGAATGGCATGATCGTAAATGGTCACATGCCCGGCCAGTGAGGAGTTGTTGGCCATGATGGTATGGTTACCGACAATACAATCGTGTGCAATGTGCACGTAAGCCATAATCCAGTTATGGTTGCCAATTTTAGTGGTGCCTTTATCTTGCACTGTTCCGCGGTTAAACGTACAAAACTCACGGATGGTATTGTAATCACCAATCTCAAGCAGCGTCGGCTCATCCTTGAATTTTTTATCCTGCGGCTTGGCGCCGAGTGATGAAAACTGAAAGATTTCGTTATGTTTGCCTATTGTGGTGGGGCCTTCAATGACCACATGTGAAGCAATCTTGGTCCCTGCATCAATACGCACACCGGCGCCAATGGTGGTAAACGGGCCAACTTCTACCGAACTATCCAGTTCGGCTTTGGGGTCAATAATGGCAGTGGGGTGAATCAGGCTTTGCATTTTTCAGGTGTCATAGGTGTGCGGCGTGCACACTCGTAAAGAGTTATTTTTCAATGGCTTTCAGGATACACATCATATTGGCTTCTGCCACCACTTCGTCGCCCACCTTGGCCACCGCGATGTATTTCCAGATGCCCTTCAGGATACGGTCAATTTTGACATGCAGGATGATCTGGTCACCTGGAGAAACCGGCTTTTTGAAGCGCACATTGTCGATGCCCGCAAAATAATAGACCGAATCATTGGTAGGTTTAGTCCCCATGGTTTTAAACGATAGCAAGGCTGCAGCTTGTGCCATCGCCTCGACAATCAATACGCCAGGCATGACCGGATGGTAAGGAAAGTGTCCGGGGAAATAAGGCTCATT
>CAKZJM010000075.1 GCA_936943315.1 uncultured Methylophilus sp.
CTATCGAGGCATTGTCCACCAGATCGGTCGCATCCAGCAATTGCGTACGCCTGTCCACTAACTGCACCAGACGGACCTGATTGTAAGTACGGACTTGGCCAATATTATGCAAATACTGGATCGGGTCAGAGGTGACGGTATCTACCACCAAACCGCCAGCATCACGCACGGTACTTGGCCCTAAAATTGGCAACACCAGATAAGCACCTGAACCTACACCCCAGTAACCCAGGGTCTGGCCGAAGTCTTCCTGGTGTTTTGGGACATTATCCATGCTCGCCACATCAATAAAGCCTGCAATACCAAAGGTGGTGTTGATAACAAACCGGCCCGCATCAGAAAAGGCCTGCGCAAACTTGAGTTGCAACAGGTCATTGACCACGGTGGTTAATGTGCCCAGGTTACTAAAGAAGTTGCTGATGCCGGTGCGCACGGGGGTAGGCGCGACCGCTTTATAGGCTTTAGCGACAGGCTTCATCGCATAGCGGTCAGCCACATCGTTAAACTTGTAAATTCCCCGGTTAATGCCTTCCAGAGGGTCTTTATTGGTTGTTGCACAACCAGAGACGCCTGACAGAACTGCAATCAATACTATCGCTCTTAATTTTTTCATATTAGTCATTATATTCAGAAGCTGTTCAAGCGCACTTAAATATTTGCGTCCTCAACAATATTTGTATCCCCAACATTGCTTGCAGTATGTACTTCGCTTAGTGCCTGATACGGCTGTTAACGGAACTCAATTTTTAAAATTGAAGGGATTCGTAAAACAGCCACTCAATATACCAGCCTAGCCTTATCCCAAATTAACCATAACACGAAGTAAAACGGTTTTATTCTACATCAAATGTCATCTTTGCTTCACATTATTTTTGTATAGGCGCAGCGCCAGTTCACGCTGTACTGCGTTATCTACCACAGGCATCGGGTAATCCACCGCCAGGCTTTTATCGAACAAGCCTTTCTTGTGAAAACGCGGGTCCCATGGGGCATGAATCTGCTGGTCACTCAATTGCGAAAGCTCGGGCACATATTTACGGATAAACTTGGCTTGCGGATCAAATTTTTCTGACTGTGACTGTGGATTAAATATCCTGAAATAAGGTTGTGCGTCACACCCGGTAGACGCTGCCCATTGCCAGCCGCCATTATTGGCTGCAAAGTCAAAATCAATCAGGTTGTCGGCAAAGTAACGCTCCCCCCAGCGCCAGTCAATCAACAGATCTTTGACCAGAAAACTCGCTACCACCATGCGCAGGCGGTTATGCATATACCCCGTCTGATTCAATTGACGCATGGCCGCATCCACAATCGGGAAGCCGGTGCGCCCTTCACACCAGGCTTCAAACCATTTCTGATCATTGGGGAAAGGCAACGATTCATACTCAGGCTTGTAAGATTTACCTTGCTGCAAATCCGGGCGGTGAAACAGCACCTGAAAGTAAAAGTCGCGCCAGATCAGTTCGCTCAGCCAGGTGCTGGCGCCCTCGTTACCAGTCAGAGACAGCTGCCAGGCGGCATTGGCCAACTGACGGACAGAGAGGGTGCCAAAGCGCAAATGCACCGAAAGGTAAGAAACCCCTTTCACAGCGGGATAATTACGTGCCTCATGGTATTGATCAATGCGCTGTACAAAATCATCAAAGAGCTGCTGTGCGCCAGACATGCCGGTTGGTAGCCGCATTTCCTGAAGGTTTGTACGCTCAAACCCAAGAGATTCCAAGCTTGGTAAGGTTTCCGGCTTAATCTGCGCAAGGTGCTTATAGTATTTTTTTACCGGATAAGCCTTGAGATAAAAAGCATTGAGTTTGGCGAGGTGTGCATTTTTATAAGGCGTAAACACACCATAGGGTTTGCCGGTTTGCGTCAACACCTCGTCTTGCTCAAACAAGACCTGGTCTTTAAATAGGTGCAAGGTGATGTTTGCCGCCAA
>CAKZJM010000076.1 GCA_936943315.1 uncultured Methylophilus sp.
TCTTGCGGTAATCGCCTGGATGTTTCTCTGCATTTGCACGCACGGTGACACGGCCTTCACGTGCAGCCTCTGCCAGCATTTGCGCATCGGCATTCAAGGCCTTCAGGTTGCTGCGCACTTTTTCAATGGTTTTATTAATTTCGGCTTTTTGGCCAGGGAACTGCTCTAAAGGTGCATCAAAGTTACCGTCACCAAAGGCTTGTACGCAGGCCATGGCTTTCTGGTTCAACTCAATGTGCCCGGCAACAATGTTGTTGATACTGGTGGCCAGGAGAGAGAATTGTCCTTTGAACATATCGGCACGCAAGGTCATGTCAATATTGCCTTTTTCGTGCTCGGCATTGACCCAGTTCACAGAGTCAACAATGCCTTTCAGGTTGCCGCGGATGCGGTCTACACTCTTATTCATCGCCGCTTTTTTACCTGGCATGGCTTCGAGTTGCGCGGTTAAATCACCGCGGCCAATGCTGTCCATGACCGCAATGAATTTCTCGGTCTCAGCCACATAATCGGTCACCATGGCATTGACGCCATTCGCAATCGTTTTGAAATCGCCTTCAAAATGCGCAGTATCCATACGTGTTTCAGTTTCGCCATTGGCATGATCAGCCGACATGGCAGATATTTCCTGAATCAGGGTCTGGACATTGGTTTTCAAACTTTCAAAGCCTTGGCTCAGTGAGGCGAGATCGCCTGGCAAAGCTTCTAGTTTGGTATTGAAGTTCCCTTGGCCTAATGCCTGCAGCGAGAGACCGGTTTTACGCAATGTTCCGGTATGCAGCGTGAGAATGCTATTCACGGCCTGTGCCATGCTGCGGTATTCGCCATTGAATGTATTCACATCAATCACAGCCTGAATGTTGCCTTTTGCATGCTCAGCCTCAACGACCGCAATTTGCTCTTTTAAAGCGCCCAGGGTCTGTTTTGACTGGTTTAATGCATGCAGCACATTGTCTTGTGTCTCGTTCAAGGCGGAGGCGTTACTAAAGTCACCTTGCGCCATTGATTGTGCAGCTTCAAGTGTTTGTGTTGTTGTCTGTTTGACGGATGCCACGAACAGGCAGCTGGTAGCCACTGCAAGCGGCATAAAGACGCCGTAAACAATCCAGTGACTATCAATGAGCAAAGGTGAAACCATGCAGCTGCCAACAATGGTGAGCATGATTCCAAGCTGGGTTGATAATTTTACATGTGAGAATTTTCCCACCAAGGCACCCCATTTCTCTCCGGACATGTGTGTTACTCCTTTTTGATTCCAAATCCATTAATCGCCAATTTTTTTGTTTATTGGCCTATGACTGCGATTATTGAACATTCAAGATGGATTTGAATCGCATGTAAAAAGGGAAATATACGCTCTGTTACTGTAATTGCAACCCTAAAGAAATCAGAAATGCCTAAACGGCATTTAAAAAAAACGGAGCAAGGCTACAGGCCGATTCCAGACGCATTGTTAAAAATATCCTACATATTTATACCAATAAAAAACCGGCTACCTTGGTAGCCGGTTGTATGGTCATGCAGTTCGTTTAAAACTCTTCCCAATCATTATCATCGGTGCCTGTTCTGGCTGTGATTTTTGGGCTGCTTTGTGAGGGTTGGGGTTTGTCGACATATCCCGATGGGGCTGCGACAGGCCGCCCACTGGTACGGCTTTCGGCAAATGACCGCTGACTGGATGTTGCAGGCGCGCTGGCGCTGGTGGTTTTAAATCCGCCATGGCCACCGCTACTAATCTTCCCTTCGAGCTTGAACTGGCTGATCGCATCTGCCAGCTGGTTCGCCTGATCGACCAGCGACTCAGCGGCAGCGGCTGCCTCTTCTACCAAGGCCGCATTCTGCTGTGTG
>CAKZJM010000077.1 GCA_936943315.1 uncultured Methylophilus sp.
TAAAGTGCCGCTTTTGGAAAACGTGAAAGTAGATACTGGCTTTAGTTGGTATCGTTTAGATGATTCAACTGCTAGCTGGGCCGCCGGCAATAACCTGCAAGATGTCACAGGTAAGGCAGGTTCGGATTTGGGTAAAGAGTTTGATTTAAGAGTTCGTTTCCCATTGAATCAATATGCTTCACTTAATGTTGGGTATGCACATTTTTGGGCAGGTGATTTTGTGAAAGAGACCTCACGTAAAGTCGTTGGTCAAGCTAATCGCTCTGACACTTCTAACTTCTTTTACACCGAACTTACATTGTTGGGTTTTTAATCGGGGAATCGCATGAAATTGAATACTACCTTACTGAAGGTGATCGCCGCAGTTGCTTTTGTTCTGCCAGTAGCCGTATCCGCTGCAGACATCAACCTGCTCAACGTCTCTTACGATCCAACCCGTGAACTGTATCAGGATTACAACGCAGCTTTTGCCAAATACTGGAAAGACAAAACCGGTGACAATGTGACTATCAAACAGTCACATGGCGGCTCCGGCAAGCAGGCGCGTTCAGTGATCGACGGTTTGCAGGCGGATGTGGTGACGCTGGCCTTGTCTTATGACATTGACGAAGTAGGCAGTAAAGGCCGCCTATTTGGTCCAGACTGGCAAAAGCGTTTGCCGCATAACAGCTCACCTTACACGTCTACCATTGTGTTTTTGGTACGCAAAGGCAACCCCAAAAATATCAAGGATTGGAATGACTTGATCAAACCAGGCACTTCAGTGATTACGCCTAACCCGAAAACCTCGGGCGGTGCACGCTGGAACTACCTGGCGGCGTATGCTTATGCGCTTAAACAGAATAATAACGATGATACCAAAGCCAAAGACTTCTTGAAAAAGCTGTTTAAAAACGTGCCGGTGCTGGATAGCGGTGCGCGTGGCTCAACCACAACGTTTGTCGAGCGCGGTATTGGCGATGTGTTGCTGGCATGGGAGAACGAGGCTTTTCTGGCGCAGAAAGAGTTAGGGCCTGACAAGTTTGATATCGTGGTGCCTTCCTTGTCTATCTTGGCTGAGCCGCCAGTGACGGTGGTCGATAAAAATGCCAAACGACATGGTACTGAAGCCGTTGCCAAAGCTTATCTGGAATATTTATACAGTGAAGAAGGCCAGGAAATCGCGGCAAAAAATTACTACCGTCCAACTTTGGAATCTGTGGCCAAGAAATATGAGAAACAGTTTCCAAAGGTCAATTTGATCAAGATTGACGAGGTGTTTGGTGGCTGGCAAAAAGCCCAGAAAACACATTTTGCCGATGGCGGTGTGTTCGACGAGATTTACCAGAAATAAGATTTGATCAACAGAAAAAGGCATTTACCCAATGCCTTTTTCTTTCTCTACATAAGGAGAGTGTTTCATGTCAAAAGCATTAGTAATTGGTGGTGACCGTATTGAAGGCATCAGACAGGTGCTGCAAGCGCAAGGGATTGATAAAATCGATCACTGGACTGGCCGCAAGCCTGGCGATGTCAAGCGCGAGCTCCCGGCAAACGTCAATGTGATTGTGTTAGTCACCGGCTGGCTCAATCATTCCATGATGTATCGTATCAAGCATGTGGCACATAAGCGTGGGTTGAAGGTTGTGTATACCCGCAATAGTGCAGATGGCATGCAGCGTGTGTTAGAAGCAGCCTGAAGCCTGTTTTTGCTCGTCTTAACCTGATTAATTTTTTTAAGCAGGCCTAAATTTACCCAGCTATTCCGCCGTTAACCCTGTTGAGTTTTAAGGTTTAATGACATAACTCAAGGATTCTTTTTGCCAGTCAGGCAGAATGATTTAATCACGGGGTTAAAGGTAAATAATGAGTGAAACCGGGATTGGCGAACTGACAACGCCACTCAGCGAAAATACAGCGCAGCGGCAATTCATGCGCCATCGTCTTGTACGTAAAGTACAGGATAATACCCATTTTTTAGCCATGGCGAGCATGGTGTGTGGCTTGCTGGGCTTTCCGCATTATTTGCTGGATGTTGAAAATAATGTCTGGCTGGCGCAACTGCTCACCTACCTCACTTTTATTCTCGTCAGTTATAACTTGTTGTTAGAAAACGGCCGGACGAATCTGGCCATGCTGACCATGTCACTGGTCACCATCAGCTTGTTTGTGGTTCAGTTGTCACCCTATGCAGCCGATTTTAACGATACCGCGCATTTGTTGCGCATGTCGAATGAGATGCCACTGCATCATTTTTCACGCGTGGTGGAATATGCTGCGGGTGCTTTACTTGCCTGCCTGATCGCCACATCTTACCTGCTCCAGCGCTCAGGCTGGCTGGCCACGAGCCAGGCCATTTTATACGTGGCAGTGATGATTCCGTTGATCCCCTTGCTTGGTTTTTTATGTGGGATTGCGCGCCCATACGGCATGATGCCGCCTTTAACTACACTGAGTGGCTTGCTGTGCGCGTTTAGCTTGCTGGCAAAACATGCTTCACATCCGCCCATGAGCTACCTGTTATTGATGGATGATAACGGCAAACAGATACGCTTCAGTATCGTCTTCCTAAGCTTTTTTGCCATTTTGCTGGCGAGGGCTGGGGTTGAGTTTGGTGAAAGTATGCTGCGGGCGCTGCCTGTGGTAGTGGTGATATCCATCCTCGCCATTATCTATACCATGACGGCTACTTATTACCGCAGAGGCCAAGATAGCGAACAAGTGATACTGCCGGCAGCCGATATGGACTTTGCCAGCCAAGTGGAAACTGCCCTGGATGCGCACCAGTTTTACGTGGTATACCAGCCACAAATTGATTTTCATAGCGGTAAGCTTAAAGGCGTAGAAGCCTTGGTGCGCTGGCGCCATCCTGAAAAGGGCGTAATTTCTCCTGATAAATTCATACGTGTGGCTGAGCTCACCGGCTTGATTGTGCCTTTGGGCAAATGGGTGATGCGCACCGCTTGCGCACAGGCAGCACAATGGACGCATCATCCAGTGCTCGGCAAGGCCGAGGTGGCAGTGAATGTTTCGGCCTTGCAATTAAAATCCGGGTCTTTGGTAGAAGATATTCTGGCCATCCTCAAAGAAACCGGCTTGCCGCCTCAACGGTTGGTGGTTGAGCTTACCGAGAGCTCTTTTGTGCAGGATGATGGTGAAAACCTGCGCACCATGCATCGTTTAAAAGAGGCCGGTATCAAGCTGGCAATCGATGATTTTGGCACAGGCTATTCTTGCCTGTCTTATTTGCGCGATATTCCGGGCAATTATTTGAAGGTTGACCGGTCATTTGTGATGGAGTTGCCTGGCCATAACAAAGCCGAGGCAGTCATTGAGGCCATCGTGAGCCTGGGTAAGAGCCTGGATTACCGCATTATTGCCGAAGGTATCGAGAATGAAGCACAAGCCAAGTTTCTAGAAGGCATTGGCTGCGATATCGCTCAAGGCTTTTTATATGCCAAGCCTCTTGAAGTCGAAGCTTTACAACAATGGGTCTCTCAAACCTATTCTGATGAGGTTTAACCTCGTTCACTCTTGATTAACATCCATACATATCCTAGCAAATCCCCTCCGTAATCTTTAAATTTGTTTAAAGAATGATAAATACCTGTTTTATTTTGTGTTGATTTGATGGTGCTTGCTCTTATAGTATAGATCACAGGATCTGCGGTGGCAGTTCATAACAATAGATCTGAAAAAAGGGAGGCACCATGGCAGGCTCCAGCATTGACTGGTTCAATGAGAGTATTCAGGGCTATACGACGCAACGTCAGTATATGCGGCATCGATTCTTGCGGACCGTGCAGAAACAATCGCCTTGGCTTGCACTTGCCAGTGTGTTAACCATACTGCTGGGCTTATCGCTGATCCCCTTGCAAGTGGCTTTTGAAATGAATCTGCTGCAAACACTCGGGTCTTTTATCTTTGCCGCGGTCAGCTTGCGTGTTGTATTTGAGTATTGGCGCTGGTCTCTCATGACCAGGTTGTTACTCAGCGTGGTGTTATTCTGGTTTTTTGTACAAGCTTACTGGCTTTACAGCAGCCATGAGTCATACGCACCCTTATTATCCAACCATCGTATTTTGCTCCAAGCCAGTCATGGCAAGATTGTCAGTGATGTGGTGATGTCTTTTTTGGTCATGATCGGTTACCTGCTGTGCCATTTCCGCTTTAACCGGGTCAGCCAAACTGTTCTCTGTGTCCCCATCTTAATGCCAGTGACAGGCTTGCTGGCTCATGCCTACCAAATTCCTGATGCATACGGCCAGCTTTCAATATTGTTTGCCGTTGCCGGGGTCTTGTGTGCCATGTCTTTAATTGCCAAGCAGGTATTGCAAACGCCCTTAAGTTACCTGCTGTTGTTAGATGAGACCGGACAACACTTGCGCTGGCTGATCGCACTCATGTTCTTGTGTGCGATTACATTAGGCAGCATCGTTATATTCTTTGGAAACGATCCACGCGTGACACCGTTAATCATTACGCTGGGGCTTAATTCTATTGTAGTGATCATCACTTTCAACTATTACCGTAAGGGCGTTGTGCATGAGCAGGTGTTGCCGCCTGAAGGGCTGATGTTTGCCAGTGAACTGGAAGCAGCCATTGCCAACGAAGAGTTTTACCTGGACTATCAGCCGCAAATGGATTTTGCCAGTGGGCAACTGGTGGGCGTGGAGGCGCTGATCCGCTGGCAGCATCCAGCGCTGGGCATCGTGCCACCCGCCAAGTTTATTAGCGTGGCTGAGCTTACTGGTTTGATTGTACCCATGGGTGCGTGGGTACTACAAAAAGCGTGTGCAGAAGTGGCCACTTGGAAAAGCGGCCCCTTAAGCAACGCCAAAGTTTCCGTCAATGTGTCACCATTGCAACTGAAATCTCCTGGATTTCACGATTATGTATCGCAGGTGTTGAAGGAAACCGGTTTGGCGGCAGACCGGCTGGTGATTGAGCTAACGGAAAGCGCATTTGTGCATACCGACAAAAAAAGCAGTGAAAGTTTGGATGCACTCAAGCGGCTTGGCGTCAAACTCGCAATTGATGACTTTGGCACCGGTTATTCTTGCCTTGCCTATTTGCAAGACATTCCTTGCGACTTTTTAAAGGTGGATCGCTCATTTGTACATGATGTGCCAGGCAAGTCGCGGTCAGAGGCTGTGACCAGTGCGATTGTCGTGCTGGGTAAAAACCTGCAATACCAGATTTTGGCCGAAGGCGTGGAAACAGAGGCACAGGCAGAATACCTTAAAGGTCTGGGATGCGATCTGGTGCAGGGCTATTTGTATGCTTATCCCATGTCAGAAGCAGCATTGCATGACTGGGTGAATACACGGCCGCCTCCTGCAACGGGGTTTGATGCAGAGCCCTTGAGCTATGCGGCTTGAAGCTTGTGGTGATTGAGCTTGGACCTGACCAGCTCAATATGCGCGCGCAATTCATAAGCGTATTGCGAGAACGGCACCGGTAGTTTCACATTCACCACTTTTGTTTCTATTTCATTGAGCTTTTCCAGGCACAGCTGGAGATCATCGGCCGTCTTGATATCCTGTAACTGTGTATCCAGAAAGCGCAACTCACCGTAGTAGCGGAAGAGTTTGCGCTTCACCAGCCACACATACACCATAGGGATGATTTTTGTCAGCGGGATCAACAAAGCCAGCAACGGCAAAATCACAATCAGGGTCCGGTTTACAAAGGTGGCTGCCCAGAACGGCAGGTATTTATCAATAATCGGCAAGCCAGATTTATAGAAATTAAGCGCCTGGGTGCTGAGCGGGAAGTCTGTGTCCTTGGCCGATGGAAACTCGCCTTTAGTGTTAAACAGACTAGGGCTGCCGTGTACTTCGGCAATCACTTTCATCATCAGGTAAACCAGGGCAGGGTGCATGCTTTCTTTCACCACCAGGGTAGCCGTTGGTGCCACCAGGTGGACATCATGGCTTGGGATATTGCGCGCCAGATCCATGGCGCCTTCTGGCAATAGCAGGTGATGCATAAAGGCAAACTTGCGTGAAAAAGCTTCTGCGGTATCCATGCTCAGCATATGC
>CAKZJM010000078.1 GCA_936943315.1 uncultured Methylophilus sp.
ACGGCCAAGGTCAAGCTACGGTTAAGTGAAACGGTCATGGAATCCGCGATTTTACTGGCCTTGACCCTGGGTGGTATTTTGCAAATGCTGGATCAAGCGTGGCAACAATGGCTGCCTGAGCATGAGATTATCCGTGGCGCGCTGGTGATTTGCTCGGCCATGCTGATTTCGAGTGCCGCAACCTTGCCTTTCGATTACATCCAAACCTTTAATGTCGATGAAAAATTCGGCTTTAACAAAATGTCACGCAGCATGTTTTTTTCTGACCTGGTAAAACATACCATTGTTGGCTTATTACTTGGCGGCCCGATTCTGTTCGTGGCCTTATGGCTGATGCAAGGTGCTGGGGACTGGTGGTGGCTCTACCTGTGGCTGATCTGGAGCGCGTTTAACCTGTTTATGCTGGCGGTATACCCGATCTGGATTGCGCCCTTGTTTAATAAATTCACGCCCATGCAAGATCAAACGCTCAAAGCACGCATCGAAGCCCTGTTGCAAAAGTGCGGCTTTACCAGCCAGGGCTTGTTTGTGATGGATGGCTCCACACGTTCTGGCCATGGCAATGCCTACTTCACCGGGTTTGGTAAAAACAAACGAGTCGTCTTTTTTGATACGCTGCTGGAAAAATTGAGCGCAGATGAGATTGAGGCTGTGCTGGCACATGAGCTTGGTCATTTCAAGCATCAGCATGTCATCAAACGTATCGTCATGATGTTTGGCCTGAGCCTGCTGGGTTTGGCGCTACTAGGCTTCTTGATCAAGCAGGAATGGTTCTTTACCGGTTTGGGCGTGGCGCAAGCCAGCAACCATATGGCTTTGCTATTGTTCGTCCTGGTTTCGCCAGTGTTTATGTTTATCCTGCGCCCGGTGTTGGCGGCATATTCCCGCACCAATGAGTTTGAAGCGGATCACTACGCTGCGCAACAATCACGGCCACAGTTCCTGATTGACGCACTGGTCAAGCTCTATCGCGACAATGCGTCTACCCTGACACCAGACCCCTTACACTCGGCATTTTACGATTCACACCCACCCGCAAGTTTGCGGATTGCAAAGTTGCAAACTTACGCATGAAACTCCGTTTGCTGACAGCCTGGTTTTGCGCACTTGCTACCCTCCCGGCAAGTGCCGCAGATCAATCGCTGCAAGCGGGTAAAAAGCTGGTAGACACACACTGCATCAGTTGCCATGCCAGTAGCTATGGCGGCGACGGCAGTGGCATTTATACCCGCGAGTACCGCAAAGTACGTTCGTTCAATGGCTTAAAAGCGCAAGTCACCAACTGTAACACCATGCTCAACCTTAAATGGTTTGATGATGAAGAGCAGCAAGTGGTACAGTACCTAAATCACACCTATTATCATTTCTAGCATGCCCCTTGAAGGTCTCATTGTCGCTGCCTATGGCAAGCGCTATAACGTAGAATTGCCCGATGGCCGCATCCTCAGTTGCGTCACCCGCGGTAAAAAAGTCGACAATGCGGCGGGTGACCGTGTCACGGTCAAACTGACTGCTGACAATGAAGGCGTGATTGAAAAAACCGCTGAACGCCAAACGCTGCTCTACCGCAGCAATGCTTACAAAAGCAAGATTCTGGCGGCCAATGTCACGCAGATACTCATCGTTCTGGCGACCCAACCCAGCTTTTATGAAGATTTACTTAACCGTTGCCTGATCGCAGCGGAGGCGGCTGGCATTCGTGCGGTGATTATCCTCAATAAATGTGACCTGCCCAACCCGCAAGCTATGCAAAAATTGCAGCAATATGCGGCACTTGGCTACCTTACCCTGCAACTGAATGCGACTGAATCCGTGGACAGTTTAAAACCGTTGCTTGAAGGGCATACTAGCGTGCTTGTCGGTCAGTCCGGCATGGGTAAATCCACCATTATTAACAGTCTGCTACCAGAAGCGCGCAGCAAAACACAAGAAATCAGCGCCACGCTCGACAGCGGCAAACACACGACCACGGCGACGCATTTGTATCACTTAGATAGCGACAGCGCCATTATTGACTCGCCTGGCCTGCAAGAATTCGGGTTGTATCATATTGAAGAGGCAGAGCTGGAATACGCCTTTGTCGAATTTAGGCCGTTTATCGGGCATTGCAAATTCAATAATTGCACCCACACCCACGAACCTGGCTGCGTCATTTTGCAGGCCCTGGCCGACGGCCAGATTGCGCCTGAGCGCCATCAGATATTCCTGCAAATTCGGGCAGAAAATTCGGTACAGCTTTACGGCTAACCACGCCTTCTTCTTATTCAAAACATTGCTTTATAAAACAAAACACCCTGCCGAAGCAGGGTGTTTTTTGGTCAACGTGCGTTTACACGCAATTTGAAAAGACTCTCAAATTACAGTGCAAAAACGTTCAGTGCACCGCCGCCAGGCGCAGCGTTGTACTTGGTCAACTCTTTGTAACCACCAGCAGCACCCAGTGCGTCGGTGTCAGTCGTCATACCCAAGTTCATCGCAACACCAGCCCAACCGCCGATACCTGACAAGATAC
>CAKZJM010000079.1 GCA_936943315.1 uncultured Methylophilus sp.
TACCAGATCTTTTTCATTGGCTGAAGGAATCAATACCGTTTTAATACCACCACGGTGCGCAGCCAGCAGTTTTTCTTTCAACCCTCCAATAGGCAAGACTTCGCCACGCAGAGTGATTTCACCGGTCATAGCCACATCAGCGCGTGCAGGAATGCCTGTCAGCACTGAAACAATCGCTGTTGTGAGCGCAATACCGGCACTCGGACCATCTTTCGGTGTGGCACCCTCAGGCAAGTGGATATGGATGTCCTTCTTCTCGTAAAAGTCAGTCGGAATCCCCAGCCCTTCAGAACGGCTACGCACCACACTCATGGCAGCAGTCACCGATTCTTGCATCACATCACCTAATTTACCGGTGGTAATGGTTTTACCCTTACCAGGCAAGGTGACCGCTTCGATCGTGAGCAATTCACCGCCCACAGAGGTCCAGGCAAGCCCTGTCACCTGCCCTACCTGATTCTCTTTGGCGGCAACGCCGAAGTCGTAGCGCTTGATGCCCAGATATTGCTCAATGTTTTTGCTGGCAACATTGATCTTTTTAACCGTTTTGGTCTTGCCTTTGGCCAGCAACTGCTCTTTGACGGCCTTACGGCAGATCTTGGCAATCTCTTGCTCCAGACGGCGCACACCCGCTTCACGTGTGTAATAGCGCACGATATCGCGCAACACGCTTTCAGCGACAGAGATATCTGTAGACTTCAAGCCATGGGCTTTCAGCTGCTTGGGCAGTAAATAGCGCTGGGCAATATTGATTTTTTCATCTTCGGTATACCCTGAAAGACGAATGATCTCCATACGATCAAGCAACGGCTCAGGAATATTCATGCTGTTGGCGGTTGCCACAAACATCACATCGCTCAAGTCATAGTCAACTTCAACGTAGTGATCAGCAAATGTATGGTTCTGTTCAGGATCTAACACTTCCAGCAAGGCAGAAGAGGGATCGCCACGCATGTCCTGGCCCATTTTATCGACTTCATCAAGCAGGAATAACGGATTTTTGACACCCACTTTAGTCATGCTTTGCAGCACCTTACCTGGCATGGAGCCAATATAAGTCCTGCGGTGACCGCGAATTTCAGCTTCATCTCGCACACCACCAAGGGCCATGCGCACAAATTTGCGGTTGACGGCCTTTGCGATGCTTTGGCCTAGGGAGGTTTTACCCACCCCTGGCGGGCCAACCAGGCACAGGATAGGCGCTTTGAGCTTGCCTACCCGCTGCTGCACTGCCAAGTACTCCACAATGCGCTCTTTCACCTTGTCCAAGCCATAATGATCGGCATCCAGAATCGCTTCAGCGGCTTGCAAGTCTTTGCTGATCTTGGTTTTCTTTTTCCAAGGCAACAAAATTGTCTTTAGACACTGTAGCTCGAAGAAAATGGATTGATATTCTTGGGCGTGTTGAACATTGCGGCCAGCATGGATGCCGAAGTCGAACAATTGGATGTCAAGACGGCGTTTTTGCACGGAGATCTCGAAGAGGAGATATATATGCAACAACCGCAAGGATTCGTAAAGAAAGGTAAAGAGAATTTGGTATGTCGATTGAGGAAGAGCTTGTACGGGCTGAACCAAGCTCCACGGCAATG
>CAKZJM010000080.1 GCA_936943315.1 uncultured Methylophilus sp.
GCCTTCCGCAATTTCGTCTAGCTCGTTTTCCAGTTTGGCTGTGAAGTCGTAATCCACATACTGGGTAAAGTGCTCAGTCAAAAACTTATTGACCACGCGGCCCACATCGGTCGGCGTGAAGCGTTTTTTATCCAGCACCACATATTCACGGTCTTGCAGGGTTGAAATGATGCTGGCATAAGTTGAAGGTCGGCCAATGCCGTATTCTTCCAGTGCTTTCACCAGGCTTGCTTCAGAGTAGCGGGGCGGCGGTTCGGTAAAGTGCTGTTCGCCAAAAATTTTCTCAACAGTTAACACTTCACCTGTTTCCAGGTGTGGCAACTTGGCTTCTGCGTCTTCGTCGTCCTTGTCGTCGTCTTTACCTTCCATATAGACGGCAATAAAGCCCGGGAAAATCAGGGTCTGGCCACTGGCGCGGAACAGGTTGGCCTCGCTACCTACTGCCAAGTCCACACTGACGGCATCATATTTGGCCTGTGTCATCTGGCAAGCCAAGGTACGCTTCCAGATCATTTCATACAATTTGAATTGTTCGTCGTTCAGGTACTGGCGAACGCTGGCAGGTGTGCGCGTGATGTCGGTGGGACGGATCGCCTCGTGCGCCTCTTGGGCATTCTTGGCTTTGGTTTTGTACATGATGGGCGCTTTGGGCAGGTAGTCTGCATCAAAGTGCTTTTTCACATAGTCACGGATTTGCATCACGGCTTCAGTGGCCAGGCTAAACGAGTCGGTACGCATGTAGGTAATCAAACCAACGGTGCCGCTGCCAACGTCCATGCCTTCATAGAGTTGCTGTGCCACCCGCATGGCGCGGCTGGTGGTAAAGCCGAGTTTGCGCACGGCTTCCTGTTGCAGGGTAGAGGTGGTGAAGGGCGCGGCCGGGCTGCGGCTACGCTGCTTTTTCTCAACCCGCGTCACTGTCGTTTTGCCGGCAGAGGCCAGTAACAGTTTGCCGACAATATCCGACTGTTGGTCATGGTTGGTGACGGTGAATTGCTCCACTTTCTGGCCATTGAGTTGCACCAGCTTGGCATCGAACCCATGGGCATGCTTGAGCGCGCTCATGTGGATGCTCCAGTATTCCTGGCTGGTAAACGCTTCGATTTCGAGTTCGCGCTCGACAATCAGTCGTAAGGCGGGGCTTTGTACACGCCCGGCTGACAAGCCGCGGCGGATTTTTTTCCACAACAGCGGTGACAGGTTAAAACCAACCAGATAGTCCAGCGCACGACGGGCCTGCTGGGCATTGACCAGGTCCATGGAAATATCACGTGGATGGTCGATGGCGTGTTTGACAGCTGTTTGGGTGATTTCGTTAAACTCTACGCGTTTGAGCAGCTTGTTTTTAATCAGCTTTTTCTCGGCCAAAATCTCGGCGATATGCCACGAAATGGCTTCCCCTTCGCGGTCCGGGTCGGTTGCGAGGTAAATGCTGTCGGCACTTTTCACCGCTTTGGCGATGGCATCGACGTGTTTGCTGTTGCGGTCGATGATGTCGTACTTCATCGCGAATTGCTGTGCCGGGTCCACCGCGCCGTTTTTGGGGATCAGGTCGCGCACGTGCCCGTAAGAAGCCAGGACCTCAAAATCACCGCCCAAGTATTTCTTGAGGGTTTTGGCTTTGGAGGGAGATTCAACGATCAGCAGTTTTGACATTGCGCGGTCTGTATAAGAGTTGGCTAGATAATAGCAAGCGTTTTAACGACTAGACAATATATCGGTGCGGAAAGTGTGTAATTAAAGCCTTTCCGCAGCAAAGCATTGTGTTATTCCTCAGTGCTGACTGCAACCGGGAAAGGCTTGCGCGCAAATTCAATGCGTTTGTCATCCTGGCTGGCGATGTTAAGCGCCATGTCGTTAGACGAAAATTTTTCATGGTCAAACATCGGGTCTTCGTCCTCCTCTTTGGCCTGGCTCAAATGCTTGAAGTCATACAAATCGAAGTCAGCCAGGTGCGAAGGCTCCACATTGCCAATCGCACGGAAAATATTATTGATCCGTCCCGGCTGTTCTCGTTCCCAATTGTTCAACATATCTTTGACCTTCTGGCGTTGCAGGTTTTCCTGGCTGCCGCACAAGTCACACGGAATAATTGGGAACTGCATGCTGCGCGCATAAGAAGCAATGTCTTTTTCGGCGCAGTAAGCCAACGGGCGGATCACCATGAATTCGCCACGGTTGGTCGCCAGTTTGGGTGGCATGGCTTTCATCTTGGCGCCGTAAAACATATTCAGGAACAGGGTTTGCACAATGTCATCACGGTGGTGGCCCAATGCAATTTTATTGGCCCCCAGTTGTTGCGCCGTGGTGTAGATAATCCCGCGGCGTAGGCGTGAGCACAGACTACAAGTTGTTTTGCCTTCCGGGATTTTTTCTTTGACGATAGAGTAAGTGTCTGCTTCAACAATGCGGTATTCCACCCCGAGTTTATCCAGATAAGCAGGCAACACATCCGCAGGGAAGCCAGGCTGCTTCTGGTCCAGGTTCATGGCGATCAACTTGAAGTTGATAGGCGCGCGTTCTTGCAAAGCCAGCAAAATCATCAACATGGCGTGGCTATCCTTACCGCCGCTCATGCACACAAGCACAGTGTCGCCTTCTTCAATCATGTTGTAATCGCCAATGGCCTTGCCCGTCGCGCTAATCAACTGATTGCGCAATTTCAGGAAATTTTGGCTGACGTCGTCTGGATAATGTTTGATCTTCATAGGCGCGCATTATAGCCGAAAGCAAGGCAAAGTCACGCTAAGTCTTTGATTATTCGAGTTGATTTTATTCAGATAATTCCACATCCGCATCGCAGAGGGTATCCGCTGCAATCCAGCGTTTGAATAGACGACTCGCAGCCAGGTTAAATCGGCTTGGCAACCAGCGCAGAAAACGGGCCGGGTCACTGACCATGCCACAAAAATAGCGTTGCTTGGGTTCGTCCCAGATCAGCGCACGGCAAGATGCCTGGTGCGGCCACAGTAAGGTGAGGCTCACCGGGCAGGGTTCGGCCGCGCAGCACACCCCGCAGCCATTGCAAGCCTGGCCTAAGGCAGGTTTGGCTGGCGCATCGGCATGAATGGTGATGATCTGTTGAACCTGCATCGTTACGCCAAGGATTAAATGCTCAAATGGCGGCCACCGTCTACCGCAAGGACATGCCCGGTAATAAACGGCGCATCATAAATCAAAAACTTGACCGCTTTGGCGATATCGCCCGGTTCGCCTGTGCGTTTCAGCAGCGTTTGATTAATCACTTGCTGGCGGTACTGCTCATCAAACTCCTGATTACTGTCCGGCCACAACACGGGCCCTGGCGCCACAGCATTGACGCGTACCCTGGGTGCCAGTTCCTGCGCCAGCGATTTAGTCAGGCTGACCAGGCCTGCTTTAGCCGCGCTATACACAATGTAGTTCTTTTTGGGGCGCTCAATATGCATGTCGGTAATATTGACAATGCAGCCACTGCTCGCCTGCAACGCATCTGCCGCCGCCTGGCTTAAAAACAGCGGTGCTTTGAGATTGCTGCCCATTAGGTCTTCCCATTGTTCAAGCTGTATGCTGCCAAGCTCGGTGGGGTAGTAGCTGGAAGCGTTATTCACCAGGGCATCCAGTCTGCCGAAGGTTTGCAACGTCGCCGCCACCAGCGCCGGAATGCAATCGGTTTCCAGCAAGTTGCATTGCGTGATGGCAGCGCTGTTGGGGCGGATCTGATTCAGTTCAGCTTGTAGCGCAAGGGCTTCGGTTTCGCTGGTGTGATAGTGCAGCATGATGCTGGCACCTTGGCGATGCAGCTCGCGTGTAATTGAGGCGCCCACCCGTTTGGCACCCCCTGTAATCAGCACAACTTTAGTCTGGGAATCAGCGTTCACATTAGTCTCTTTATTCTAGACAGCTCACATTATAATGGTTGAATGACTGCTCAACCGATTTCTACACGATTACCCGCGCTGGATGCCGCGGCGCAGCAACATAGCGACAAGTTACTTAGCCACGTTCAGCAAACTATCAGGCAACAAGGCGGCTGGATTTCATTTGCCGAGTATATGC
>CAKZJM010000081.1 GCA_936943315.1 uncultured Methylophilus sp.
CGCGGCGAGAGCGGATCTCAACATGGTCTTTATCTTGTATTCCCAACGCGGCAGCATCTTCAGGATGCAGCTCAACAAACGGGCCAGGATTCAACTTGTTTAACGTGGCGATTTTGCCGGTTTTGGTCAAGGTGTGCCACTGGTGTTGCAGGCGGCCGGTATTCAGTACAAACGGGTAGTCTGTGTCTGGCAGCTCGGCCGGATCCATATGTGGCCGGGCAAAAAATACGGCTTTACCACTGGCGGTGGCAAAGGCAATGCGCGGTTGGCTGCCATCTTCGCGCGTGGTCAGTGTCTGACTGATGCCATTGTTCAGGTAGCGAATCGGATGGCGGGTGTCAGTGCTGTCTGGCGCGCATGGCCATTGCAGCGGTTGCTGGCGCAACTTGTCATGACTGATGCCGCGGATGTCATAGCCTGTTTTCAGGTTAGAAGTCTGCGTGATTTCGGCAAATACTTCAGCGGCAGAGGTGTAGCTGAATCCTTCACTAAAGCCCATTTCGCAGGCGACGCGCGCAATAATCTGCCAGTCCGCCATGGCTTCTCCTGGCGGGTTGACGGCATGCTGCATCAAGGTCATATTGCGTTCTGAGTTAATCATCACGCCTTCAGCTTCAGCCCAAAGCGCACCCGGCAGCAGAATGTCGGCATAGCGGTTAGTTTCAGTGTCAAGGAACGCATCCTGGGCAATTACCAGCTCGGCTTTTTCCAGGGCGGCAATGGCATTTTTACGGTTAGCCATGCTGGCGACCGGGTTGGTACAAATCACCCAGCAGGCTTTGATCTTGCCAGCCATCATCTGCTCAAACATGGCGACCGTGCCACCTCCCAAGCGGGTATGCAATGTGCCTTGTGGCAGCTGCCACAAGTGCTCGATAAACTGGCGGTCCTGCTCGACCAGCACTGAGCGCTGGCCCGGCAGGCCAGGGCCCATATAACCCATTTCACGGCCACCCATGGCGTTGGGCTGTCCAGTCAATGAGAACGGGCCACTGCCCGGACGGCAGATGGCGCCGGTTGCCAGGTGCAGGTTACAAATCGCGTTGGTGTTCCAGGTGCCATGTGTGCTTTGATTCAGACCCATGGTCCAGCAGCTCATCCAATTTTTGCTGGTGCCTATCCACTCGGCTACCTGCCGAATATCAGCTTCATTCAAACCTGTGATGTCAGCCACTTTTGCCGGGGGATAGTCTTCCAGAAAGTCCGGCATGACCTCCCAGCCTTCGGTAAATTCGGCAATGAACGCAGTATCGGTATGGCCGTTTTTCACCAGCAGGTGCAACAGGCCATTGAGTAAGGCGAGATCGGTGCCTGGCTTGATCTGCATAAACAGGTTGGCTTTATCGGCCGTGGTATTGCGTCTGGGATCCACCACAATCAGCTTGGCCCCGGCCTTCACCCGGTCCATCATGCGCAGGAACAAGATAGGGTGGCAATCGGCCATATTGGCGCCGATGACAAAGAACAGGTCAGTCTGGTCAAAGTCTTCGTAGGAGCCCGGTGGGCCATCCGCACCCAGCGATAATTTGTAGCCACTGCCTGCGCTGGCCATGCACAGGCGCGAGTTGGATTCGATATTGTTGCTGCCCAGGTAGCCCTTGACCAGTTTATTCGCCAGGTATTGCGATTCAATCGACATCTGGCCGGACACATACAAGGCAATCGCCTCTGGCCCATGCTCGTCCAGAATGGCACGCAGGCGGCGTGCGGTTTCTTTAATGGCTGCGTCTATGCTGGTGCGCACTGACTCTTCGCCGCGTGCTGGCCGCACATAGGCATATTCCAGCCGGCCAGAGTCGGCGATGGCTTGTATACAGGTATTACCTTTGGTGCACAGGCGGCCAAAGTTGGTCGGGTGCTGCTTGTCGCCGTAGACCTTAATCACGCGCTGGTTTTCGACTTCCATGACGATGCCGCAACCGACACCACAATAGGGGCAAACTGATTTTACCTGTGTCACCATGATACTGTGATTCCTGACTACACCTGCACCCACACCGCATCGTCGCGCAGTTCCACCGGGTAAGTGTTCAATTGCACCGTCGGATCTTCAACGCATACACCGGTCTGTAACTGGTAATGATGTTTGTAAATTGGCGAGGCAACGACCCGTTCACCGCCGAGGTCGCCGACAATGCCGCGCGACAAGACGTTGGCATTGCTATGCGGGTCAAGGTTATCCATGGCATAGAGCTGATTGTCTTGCAGGCGGAAAATGGCAATCTGGCGACCTTCGATCAGGGCGCATACGCCCATATTGGGCCAGATGTCTTCTAATCCGCACACACGATGCCAGGCACCGGTATTCGCTAGGATTTGATTCATGGCAGGCTGTGCGGCCGCTTGTTGTAATTGACTCATCTGTGACTCCGTAAATTATTCTGTGGTAGCGAGGATAGGAATCACTTTTGCGCTTTTCTTTTCCTCTACCGTCGCAGGCCGCATCTGCTCGCGTTCGTTGACAAACACGATGTTGCTGTCGCCCGCGGTGCTGTTCACAAAGCTGCGGAAGCGTTTGCGCACTTCAGGGTCATTGACGGCCGTTTTCCATTCATCCTGGTAGTGGTCCACCACATGCTGCATCTGGGCCTCAAGCTCTGCACCCAGGCCCAGTGAGTCGTTGATGACAACGTCGCGCAGGTAGTCCAGCCCGCCTTCGAGGTTGTCGCGCCAGGTGCTGGTACGTTGCAGGCGGTCAGCGGTACGGATATAGAACATCAGGAAGCGGTCTATCATGCGGATCGCGTCTTCTTTAGTCAGGTCGCTGGCGATCAGCTCGGCGTGGCGTGGCTTCATGCCGCCGTTACCGCACACATACAGGTTCCAGCCGTTTTCGGTGGCAATCAAACCGACATCCTTGCCTTGGGCTTCGGCACATTCACGCGTGCATCCTGAGACGCCAAACTTGATTTTGTGCGGGGCTCGCAGGCCTTTGTAACGATTCTCCAGTTGCACGGCCAGGCCGACACTGTCATCCACGCCATAACGGCACCAGGTGGAGCCGACGCAGCTTTTTACCGTGCGCAGTGATTTGCCGTAGGCATGGCCGGATTCAAACCCGGCAGCGATCAGCTCTTCCCAGATGTTCGGTAATTGCTCAACGCGGGCACCAAACATATCGACGCGGGCACCGCCGGTGACTTTGGTGTACAGCTTGTATTTCTTGGCAATCTGGCCGATGGCGATCAGGCCATCCGGCGTCACTTCACCGCCCGGCATACGTGGGACGACGGAATAACTACCATCCTTCTGGATATTGCCGAGGAAGTAGTCGTTGGAGTCTTGCAGTGAAGCCAGGTCTTTTTTGAGGATAAAGTCGTTCCAGCACGAAGCGAGGATACTGGCGGCGGTGGGTTTGCAGATATCGCAGCCCAAGCCTTTGCCGTGCTTCTCCAACAGCTCATTGAAGGTTTTGATTTGGCCTAAGCGCACCAGGTGGTAAAGCTCCTGGCGGGAGTAAGGGAAGTGTTCGCACAGGTGGTTGTTGTCGGTCATGCCCAGCTTGACCATTTGCGCTTTCATGACCTGTGTCACCAACGGCACGCAGCCGCCACAGGCCGTCCCGGCTTTGGTACAAGACTTGATGGCGCCTATGCTGCAATTGCCCGCAGCCACCGCTTCGCCAATCGCACCTTTGCTGACGTTGTTACAGGAACACAGCACAGCCGTGTCTGGCAACGCATCCACGCCCAGGCCAGGTTTTTCCTTGCCATCGCTGGCTGGCAGAATCAGGAACTCAGGGTTTTCCGGCAACGCCATCTCATTGACGGTCATCTGCTGCAAGGTGCCGTATTCATCGGCATTGCCAATCAGCACCGCGCCCAGCAGTTTTTTGCCATCTTCGCTGACAACGATTTTTTTGTAGATATTGCGCACTTCATCTGTGTATTGGTAGCTGCGGCAACCATGGGTTTTGCCATGCGCATCGCCCACGCTGGCGACATCCACCCCCATCAGTTTGAGCTTGGTGCTCATGTCCGCGCCCTGGAAAGTGGTAGACGTTTCACCCAGCAGGTGGGCGCAGGCAGTACGCGCCATGTCATAGCCTGGTG
>CAKZJM010000082.1 GCA_936943315.1 uncultured Methylophilus sp.
GATAAGTAATCGCGCGGGGCCAGCAGCAACCAGACCGGCAACACCGCTGCGGCAAAGCCATAGACAATGATGCTAAACGCCAGCGGCAATCCTTCATGATCAAACAGCCCAGCTAATTGCGGATGGTGATCCACCCAACCACCGAGCACCACCGATGCCAGCAACAGCACCACGCCAAGCAGTGAGGCTTCTAGCACGCGCCCAGGCCGCAGGTAGCGCATGTACACGCCCACCAGCATGGCAATGGGGATGGTCGCGGCCACCGTTGAAGTGCCCCACGGGCTATGCTTCATGGCATTCACCACCACAAGCCCCAACACCGCGATCAGAATAATCATGATCAAAAAAGTACCGATGAGTGCCGCAGTGCCGCCAATCGCGCCAATTTCATCACGTGCCATCTGCCCCAGGCTGCGGCCATTGCGGCGTGTGGACAAAAACAGCGTGACCATATCCTGCACGGCGCCACCAAGCACTGCACCTATCAATATCCACAATGTCCCTGGCAGATAGCCAAACTGTGCCGCCAGCGTGGGGCCTACTAACGGCCCGGGCCCGGCAATCGCCGCAAAATGGTGACCAAACACCACCCAGCGGTTGGTAGGCACATAATCGCGTCCATTGTTCAGCCGCTCTGCTGGCGTGGCTCGTGTCGCATCAATTGCCAGCACATTTGCCGCAATCCAGGCAGAGTAAAAACGATATGCAATCAAATACACACACACCGCTGCCGTGATTAACCACAGCGCGTTCAGTGACTCCCCTCTCGCCAACGCCACATTTGCCAACCCCGCAGCCCCTAACAAGGCCACACCAGCCCAGCCTGCACGACTCCAAAAAGCTTTCATATACTGGAATTCTTTCCTGTTTTTCTAATGATTTGCACTGTAACAAAAAGGCAGATAGTGCGCAAAACCATCGCGCCCTGACAACTCGGCGAGGTGGTGCGAGGGCACTGTCATGGTGCAAAATTCAATGCCTTACCGAACTGGCCTAAACGCTAAAACATAAAAAATTAATGTTTATAATCATAAAGTTAAAAATTATTCATTGATTGGCATATAGATTGCTAACTTAAAGTTGAAGTTTTTTCCAAGATTTAGCAATGAGACCCATCACCACAGACACATCAGCGCCCATTAGCTCAACTCCGCGCATCCTGCTGAGCCCGTCAGACCAGAAACTGGTCGACTCGGCCAGGGATATCCTGATGCACCAGCGGGATTTGAGCGAAGAGCAAGCCTATACTCTTTTATTAGAGATGGCTGAGAAACGTAAAACGGGCGTGGCGGATATTTCATCGCAGCTCATCAATATCACTAAGCGGCTCACTGTCTGACCTGCCATTGCTGGCGGCCCCTCACTCCTGCCACTTTACTTCTGCGACTCTCCTCCAACTTTTTCACTTATACTCCATCGCCTAGCATTTTTTTCATTCGGAAATTTTTTCGAAAAACATCGCCAAGGCTTGCAGGAAAAAAGAGTTTCGGTATAATGCGCCCTTCGTTGCAAGGCATGGGTGCTTAGCTCAGTTGGTAGAGCGTCGCCCT
>CAKZJM010000083.1 GCA_936943315.1 uncultured Methylophilus sp.
GATTGAGCAAGAGCGCGTCGGTAAATTCTAAACGCGAGAACGGTGTTTAAAATCCTGTAAAGCACTTAAATCAGGGGCGAATTGGCTGTTTAAGCACGCAAGATTTCAATTAAACAAATGTATAATATCGGTATGAGGAGTTTAAGAAAGTACTGCTATATTGCATTTGTCAGTGCTGCGCTACTGCCTTGGAATGCAACCGCGGTTAACCGCGAGGCGTTAACCGCACGTTTGTTTGTACAAAACAAAAACACGAATGCGGTTGAACGCATGCTGGTGCAAACCTTGCAGTCCATCAAGGAAGGGCGTCTGCAACAGGCGCTTGATTACGTTGACCAGTTGCTGGCCATCTCTCCTAACTTCGCCCTCGCCCACCTCATTCATGGCGATTTGCTCTCGGCCAAGGCCAGGATTTTAAACAACTTTGGCGATGCCAATGTGGCCGATACCACCCGCATCCAGGATTTCAAGGAAGAGGCTGAAATCCGTATCCGCAATTACTTCGACCGCAACCGTGGCCTAACCCAACCCAATCTGCTGGTTGAGCTCTCAGAAAAGCAAACCTATGTGTTATTTGTGGATACCGCCCGCTCCCGCCTGTATGTGTACAAAAAAGGCGATGGCGATGTGTTGAAGTATGCGGCAGACTACTACGTCACCATCGGTAAAAATGGCATAGGTAAAAAAGACCAGGGCGATAAACGTACCCCAATCGGCGTCTATTTTGCCTCGCGCAAACTCAACCGCCCACTGCCTGACTTGTATGGCGATGCCGCGTATCCATTGAACTATCCCAATGAAATCGACAGCTTCGAGCGCAAAACCGGCTCGGGCATCTGGATACATGGTACGCCCAGAGACACCTACAGCCGCCCGCCGCGCGCCAGCGACGGTTGCGTAGTGCTTTCCAATCCTGACATGCAAGCCTTGCAGGACATTTTACAGGGCGGCAATACGCCGGTGGTGATCGGCGTCAACTTCCAATGGGTCACACCAGATGCCTTGCGCCAGCAAGACCGCGCCAAAACCGAACTGAAAACCGCCATTGAGCATTGGCGACAAGACTGGGCCTCGCAAAACACAGAAGCTTATTTGTCGCACTATACCAGTGACTTTTTTTACTCCGATGGCGGTTTGTCTAAATGGGCCAGCTATAAACGCCAGATCCAGGCCAGCAAACCCAAAGTGAATATCCAGCTGTCTGAGGTCAGCATGTTCACTTATCCGAACTCTACGAGAAATATGGTGGTCGTAGATTTTGAACAAGAGTTTTCTAGCGCCGCTTTACGCAACGTCATGAAAAAACGGCAGTACTGGGTGCAGGAAAACGGTGAATGGAAAATTTTGTACGAAGGATCAGCTTAATGCGTATGTTGTCTTGGATGGTAGGGTGTTGCATGTTGGCCGCGGTAGGTGTGGCGAACGCAGCAACACAAGTTTTGTTTGAAACTAATCAGGGTAATTTCACTGTTGAGGTCTATGCTGACAAGGCGCCTAAAACAGTAGAAAACTTTTTGCAGTATGTAAAAGACGGTTTTTACAGCAATACAATTTTTCATCGCGTGATTGGCCGCTTCATGATTCAGGGTGGCGGCTTTGACCGCGAACTGAACGAGAAGCCCACACGTGCGCCAGTGGTGAATGAGGCCAATAACGGCCTGGTTAACCAAACCGGCACCATTGCAATGGCCCGCACACCAGACCCTAACTCAGCCACCGCACAGTTTTTTGTCAATGTCGCCGACAACCAGTTCCTTGACTACGCTAGCCCCGAGCCAGACAGAATCGGTTACTGTGTGTTTGGCAAGGTCATTTCTGGCATGGATGTGGTCTTTAAAATCAGCAACTTGCCGACTGGCAACCAGCGCGGCTTCTCAGATGTGCCAATTCGTACGGTGATCATCAAGCGCGCCAGCATTATTAACGGAAAATAAGATTCCACCCCTCAATACTACGGAGAATATTTTGGTAAAACTCACTACCAATTTTGGCGATATCACGATTGAACTCAACGCAGAAAAAGCGCCTATTACAGTGGCCAACTTTTTGAGCTATGTTGAAAAAGGCTTTTATGATGGCGTGATTTTTCATCGCGTGATCAAAGACTTTATGATTCAAGGGGGTGGTTTTGACACCAACATGAAACAAAAAGCGACTGATGCAACCATCAAAAATGAAGCAGATAACGGCTTGAGCAATGACAAATACACCATTGCAATGGCGCGCACCATGGTGCCAGACTCTGCCTCTGCGCAGTTTTTCATCAACGTAAAAAACAATGACTTCCTCAACTTCACCGCACCAACCAGCCAGGGCTGGGGCTACTGTGTGTTTGGTAAAGTGGTTGAAGGCATGGACGTGGTAGACCAAATCGTCGCTGTGCCAACCACCAGCCGTGCCGGGCATCAGGACGTGCCGGTTGAACCTGTGATCATTGAAAAAGCGGTCGTGATTGCTTAAGGCATGACCACCTGGATCATTTCTGATCTGCACTTATGTGCGCAAAGGCCTGCGGTAACGCAGGCTTTTTTGCATTGGTTGCAAAATGGAGTTGCACATGCTCAAGCCCTTTATATTCTCGGTGATTTTTTCGAGGTTTGGGTGGGCGACGATGTGCTTGCTCACGCACAACATGGCGCTGAATTTTTGCCTATCGTACACGCGTTGCGCACACTGTCAGACGCAGGCGTCAGCCTGTATTTGATGCATGGTAACCGCGACTTCCTGATCGGTGAGCAATTTGCCCAAGCCTGCGGCTTGCAACTGCTTGCAGACCCTATAGCGGTAACGTTTGCAGGTAAACGTATCCTGTTAAGTCATGGCGATGCGCTGTGCACGGATGATGTCGCTTACCAACAGTTCCGCGCACAAGTGCGCAACCCGCAATGGCAACAGGCATTTCTTGCACAACCGCTGGAGGCAAGACTGGCATTTGCCGAACAGGCACGCAGCCAAAGCACTCAAAACAAGACCCAGCAAGCCAAAGCCATGCAAACGCACACCGGACACACTCATGGCATGCCAGACATCATGGATGTCAATGCAGATGCGGTGGCCAAGCTGATACGCGATTATGATTATCCGGATGTGCTGCTG
>CAKZJM010000084.1 GCA_936943315.1 uncultured Methylophilus sp.
AGCGACTTGCCGCGTGTGGTTGCCGCCACCAAGCCTGGCAAAGTGGTGCCGGTAGAGATTGTACGCAAAGGGGCGAACAAGACGCTGCAATTGGGCGTAGGTGAAATGCCTAGCGAACAGGGCGAAGCCCCGGCTGTGAGCAAAGAACCGGTAAAACCCGAAGCGAACAGAGTCGGCCTGACCTTGCGTGAACTCACGCCGCAGCAGAAGAAAAAGCTCAACGGCAAAAATGGCTTGCTGGTGATTGAAAGCAGTGGCGCCGCAGCCCAAGCGGGTATCCGCCGTGGGGATGTGATTCTTGGTTTGAATAATAACGAGAGTCAAAGTGTTGAGCTGTTTAATAAACAGATCAACGCGGTGCCTTCTGGCAAGACCATTGCGGTATTGGTGCAGCGTGGTGAAAATACGCTCTATGTGCCGATTAAAATCAAGTAACTGACCTTGGCTGTATGAGATCACAAAAAGACAGGGTAACCTGTCTTTTTGTCTTTTGTGAGGTGGCAACCTAAGTGCACGGGTGTGGAAAATAAATCCCTGATATTCATGCATTTGTTGTAAAATGCAACCGATTTGAAAGGCGCTTCAAGCGCCTTTCTTGCTTGTAAATAACGCATGACAGAACATGAAAAATATTCGTAATTTTTCGATAATTGCCCACATTGATCATGGCAAATCGACACTGGCAGACCGTATCATCCAATTGTGCGGTGGCCTCGAAGCACGTGAAATGGAAGCGCAAGTGCTCGACAGCATGGATATTGAGCGTGAGCGCGGCATTACCATCAAAGCGCAAACCGCTGCCTTGCAATACAAAGCCAATAATGGCGAAACTTACTTCCTCAACCTGATTGATACCCCGGGTCACGTAGACTTCAGTTATGAAGTGAGCCGTTCGTTGTCAGCCTGCGAAGGCGCCTTGCTGGTGGTGGATGCCTCCCAGGGCGTGGAGGCGCAAAGTGTCGCCAACTGCTATACCGCGATTGACCTCGGCGTTGAAGTCACGCCTGTTCTGAACAAGATCGATTTGCCCTCCGCAGACCCGGTGCGTGTGTCGCAGGAAATTGAAGATGTGATTGGGGTAGATGCGACCGATGCCGTACGTTGCTCAGCTAAAACCGGTGAAGGTGTGCGCGATGTGCTGGAAGAAGTGGTTGCCAAAGTGCCGCCACCTAAAGGGAATGTTGACGCGCCGCTGAAAGCGCTGGTCATTGATGCCTGGTTTGATAACTACGTTGGCGTAGTGATGTTGGTGCGCGTGATAGATGGTGTCCTGCGAGCCAAAGAAAAAATTCGCCTGATGGCCACCGGTGCCGAGTACCTATGTGAACAGGTCGGTGTTTTTACCCCAAAGTCGTTGCAACGTCCACAACTGAGTGCTGGTGAAGTGGGTTTTATTATTGCGGGGATTAAAGAACTCGCCGCCGCCAAGGTAGGCGATACCGTAACTTTAGCTGGTAAACCTGCTCTTATCCCATTGCCAGGTTTTAAAGAGGTCAAACCGCAAGTATTTGCTGGCTTATATCCTGTTGAATCTAACCAGTTTGAGGCTTTGCGCACCGCACTGGAAAAACTTAGCCTGAATGACTCAAGCTTGCAGTTTGAGCCGGAAAACTCTACCGCACTGGGCTTTGGTTTCCGTTGTGGATTCCTAGGCTTGCTGCATATGGAAATCGTACAAGAGCGCCTGGAGCGTGAGTACGATATGGACCTGATCACCACCGCGCCGACCGTGATTTATGAGTTGCTACTCAAAAGCGGCGAGGTCATACAAATCGAAAACCCGTCACGCCTGCCCGAGCCTTCGCGCATAGAAGAAATCCGTGAGCCCATGATTGTGGTCAATCTGCTGATGCCGCAAGACTATGTGGGGCCGGTGATGACCTTGTGTAACAACAAGCGCGGTGTGCAGCGCAATATGCAATATATGGGCCGCCAGGTCATGTTGAGTTATGAAATGCCGCTGAATGAGGTCGTGCTCGATTTCTTTGATAAACTCAAATCAGTGTCACGTGGCTATGCCTCTATGGATTACGAGTTTCTCGAGTTCCGTGCAGCTGACCTGGTCAAGCTGGATATCATGGTCAACGGTGAGCGTGTCGATGCACTGAGCCTGATTGTGCACCGTGCCAACAGTATTTACCGTGGCCGCGAACTGGTAGCGAAAATGCGCGAACTGATCCCTCGCCAGATGTTTGATATTGCCATCCAGGCCTCTATCGGCGCCAATATCATTGCGCGTGAAACGGTGAAAGCCATGCGTAAAAACGTGCTGGCCAAATGTTACGGCGGGGATATCACCCGTAAGCGCAAGTTGCTGGAAAAACAAAAAAAAGCGTATGAAGCAGGTGGGCAATGTGGAGATTCCACAAGAAGCCTTTCTGGCAATTTTGCGCGTTGAAGATAAATAAAAAACGGGAACGCCCGCTCTCTACAGGAAGCAAGCATGTATTTCGCAATTTTTATGTTGGTCATTTTACTGGTCTCTGGCGCCATCTGGCTGCTGGATATCTTGGTATTGCGCAAGCAGCGCCAGGCAGGTGCATTGGGTGACGTGGCAGATCCCTGGTATGTGGAATACAGCAAAAGTTTTTTCCCTGTCATCCTGCTGGTATTCATGGTGCGCTCTTTTGTCGTTGAGCCATTCAAAATCCCATCTGGTTCCATGATGCCTACTTTGCTGGCTGGTGACTATATCCTGGTCAACAAGTTTACGTATGGCTTGCGCGTGCCTATTCTTAACAACGTGTTTTACCCGGTCGGCCAGCCGCAACGCGGCGATGTATTTGTGTTTCATTATCCGCCCGACACCACCATTGACTATATCAAGCGTGTGATCGGCCTGCCTGGCGACCAGATTCAATACCGTGACAAGCAGCTCACCATTAACGGTAAGGTGATTAACCTGGACTTTGTGCAGCCCTATCAATATGCGTTAAACGTGAATGATGAGTCCGGCAGCGCGCGTGCTGTCGATGTCACTGCATCCCGCTTGAACGAGCAGTTGGGCACGGTCAAACACGATGTGCTGATTCATGACATCATGAACCAGTACAGCCCGGGCAGTCTGGGTGACCGTCTGATGCAGGGTGAAATCATCACCGTGCCAGCGGGGCACTATTTCGCCATGGGCGATAACCGTGACAACAGTTCCGACAGTCGTGTCTGGGGCTTTGTTGCTGAAAAACACCTGGTGGGCAAAGCGTTTTTTATCTGGTTTAACTTTGACCAGTGGCGTCGTATCGGGCAAAGTATTGGTTAATCCACGGCCACGCCGTGTCACAGGGCATCATCTTGAGGGAGAGCATATGACATTCTCAAAGACTTCTACCCAACACGGTCTCGGCCTGATCGGTTTCTTGCTGGTATTAACCGCCTTTGGCATCCTGGGCATGGTGGCGTTAAAAGCGCTGCCCTCCTATATGGAGTACTTCTCTATCCAGTCTACCGTTAACCGCATCGCACATGATCCCATGTTGCAAAATGACAGTGATATCCGCAAAGCGTTTGACCGCCAGATGGAGGTAGACAGCATACACGAGGTCACCAGCCGCGATCTCCAAGTCAGTGGCGGTGTGGTCGCCATGCGTTACCAGAAAAAGATTCCACTGACAGACACGATGACCCTGTTGATCGACTTTGATGCGACCAGCAAACCATAACGGCAGGCATTGCTGCAAGTAAATGAACGCACTCCCCGTATTACAAACCCGAATCAGCTACAGCTTCACGCAGCCAGAACTGCTACAGCAGGCGCTCACGCACCGCAGTTTTTCTGCCAGCAACAATGAGCGGTTAGAGTTTCTGGGCGATAGCGTATTAAACTTTATTATTGCGCACCAACTGTTCAATTTGTTTCCGCATTTGCCAGAAGGTGACTTGAGCCGATTACGCGCCAAGCTGGTCAAAGAGGCCAGCCTGGCGGAAATTGCCACTGAACTCCATTTGGGCGATGCGCTCAAACTTGGCGAAGGCGAGTTGAAAAGCGCCGGCTGGCGTCGGCCTTCTATCTTAGCCGATGCACTGGAGGCGATTGTGGGTGCGGTTTACCTGGATGGCGGTTTTGATGCAGCCCAAAAAGTAGTCGCTTTGCTCTACCGCGAAAAACTCGGCACCATTGATCCTAAGTCGATAGACAAAGACGCCAAATCACAGCTGCAAGAATACCTGCAAAGTAAAAAGATGGACCTGCCTGAATATCAGGTGGTGTCTATTGAAGGGGAGGCCCATGCGCAAACCTTCACCGTACAATGCTTTATTAAAAAACTTCAATTGACCACTACGGGTGTAGGCACCAGCCGCCGGGTGGCTGAGCAACAAGCGGCCAAATTGGCCATGGACAATATTCAATCATGACAGAACTTACCCCAGCTGCAGACGATTTCCGTTGCGGTACCGTTGCCATCGTTGGCCGCCCCAACGTGGGCAAGTCAACGCTGCTTAACCATATTTTGGGTTTGAAGCTGGCGATTACTTCCCGCAAGGCGCAAACCACGCGCCATCGCTTGCTAGGGATACACACCACAGAAGACACGCAGTTCCTGTTTGTCGACACCCCCGGATTTCAGCAAAAGCACATTAACGCCCTCAACAAAAGCCTCAATAAAACCGTCACCCAGGTGCTGACGGAGGTCGATGTGGTGCTGTTTGTGATTGAGCCGATGAAGCTGGGCGAAGCGGATGAGCTGGTCCTCAAACTGCTGCCTAAAAACAAACCGGTATTGCTGGTTGTTAACAAGGCTGACCTCATGGGTGACAAGGGTAATTTATTGCCTTTGATCCAGGACTTTGATCAGCTGTTTGAGTTTGCGGGCATTATCCCGGTCAGCGCCAAAAAGAATCTGTATCTGGATGAGTTGTTGTCTGCCGTGCGCGAACACTTGCCGCAACAGCCTGCGATCTACGCCGAAGATGAGCTGACTGATAAAAATGAGCGTTTTTTGGCAGCTGAACTGGTGCGCGAAAAAGTATTCCGGTTGCTGGGGGATGAAGTGCCTTATTCAGTCACGGTAGAAATTGAAAAGTTTGAAACCGTTAAAAACCTGCGCCGCATTTTTGCCGCCATCATTGTCGATAAAGAGAGCCAGAAGCCGATGATCATTGGTAAAGGCGGCGAAAAGCTCAAGCAGATTTCCACTGAAGCACGGCAAGACATGGAAAAACTGTTTGGCTCAAAGGTCTACCTGGAAACCTGGGTCAAGGTAAAAGGTGGCTGGGCAGACGATGCACGTGCATTGAAGAGCCTGGGTTTCTAATCAACCTGTCTCACCACTGGCCTAGCGATGGCAGTCAAATCTCCTGATTCCGGTAGCCATAAACAATCGCAGCAACCGGTATTTATCCTTCACACTTATCCGTTTAAAGAAACCAGCCTGGTGGTTGAGATGTTCAGCCGGGACCTGGGCCGCATTGCTGCCGTCGCCAAGGGTGCGCGGCGGCCGCTTTCTGCCATGCGCGGCATGTTGCAGTCTTTTCAGCAACTGGCCGGCACCTGGTCAGGCAAAAACGAACTCAAGACATTGCATGAGCTGGAATGGATGACCGGGCTCACCCTGCTCAGGGGCGATGCCCTCATGTGCGGCTTTTACATGAACGAACTACTGTTGCGCCTGTTGCCGCGCGACGACGCGCATGTGCAATTGTTCGAGTATTACGCCCAGACCATACAATTGCTCTCAACCTTGCAGCAAGATGCAGGCAGCGGGCAACTGGCTGAAATCATGCGCCGGTTTGAGCTCAAAATGCTGCAAGAGCTCGGCTACGCAGTGCCGCTGACGCATGATGAAAACGGCGAAATCATTCATGCGGATGAAACCTACAGATTTGAAGCGGATTATGGTGCCTGCGACCCTGCGGCCACCCGCAATGGCATTGTGATTCAAGGCGCGACCTTGCTCGAAATGGCGCGCGGCAATTACGCCAACCAAACCACACAATCACAAAGCAAACAGTTGATGCGCTACCTGCTGCAACATTACCTGGGTGAAAAGCCCTTGCATACGCGGCAGTTACTGGTGGATTTACAAGGGTTCTGAGGTAGCGCTCAGGATTCTCTGGGTCTTCTAC
>CAKZJM010000085.1 GCA_936943315.1 uncultured Methylophilus sp.
TCCATCATCGGCCCTAAAGAAACAGCCTCTTCACGCCTCACCATGGCGCAAGCGTTTAATTCACTAGGCACCTTTGTGGCGCCATTTTTTGGCGCTTATTTCATTCTGTCCGGGCTAACTAATTCCAGCTACGCCGAAGGCGTGGTGTATCCCTATTTCTTGATCGCTGGCGTGTTAATCGTCATTGCGCTGGTGCTTTCCAAAATTAATCTATCCGGCATGGAAACAGCAGAAGCAGATGAAAGCAACTGGCTGGAAGTTTTGAAAGAAAAAAGCTTGCTACTCGGCGTGATTGGCATCTTTGCCTATGTCGGTGCTGAAGTGTCCATCGGCAGCTTCCTCGTCAACTATGTGATGGAAATCAGCCACGTGGCAGAAACGCAAGCCGCTCCATTGGTCGCGCTATATTGGGGCGGCGCCATGATAGGTCGCTTTATCGGTATTTTCACCCTCAAGATGTTTGCGCCTGCCAAAGTGCTCATGACACATGCAGTGCTCGCCGTGGTGCTCATCCTGGTTTCCATGCAAACCACAGGCAATCTGGCGATTGCCAGCATGGCATTGGTCGGCCTGTGTAATTCCATCATGTTCCCCACCATTTTCACGCTGGGGATTAAAGGCCTCAAAGCAGGGCAGGAGAAAAAAGGCTCAGGCTTGCTGGCAACGGCGATTCTGGGTGGGGCGATTGTGCCTTTATTGACTGGTCTGCTGGCGGATCGCTTGGGCTTGCACCATGCGTTTATATTACCGGTGATTTGTTATTTGTATATTGCGTGGTTGGGAGTTAGGAATTTTAGACCTTAGCCTGCGAGCAAATGATTCAGGGTTAATGCTTAGTTCTCAATTGATCAATGTGGTTAAACTTGGGAGGCGATATGGCTGAATTGTCTTTTTATGTTTCTGATGACGTTGAAGCTGTGATCAGGCGAAAGGCCAAGCAAGCGAATATGTCACTTCCAGAATATCTGGCCGAACTGGTAAAGAAAGCATCTGATGTGCAGGCAGAATGGCCTGAAGGCTATATTCAGCTATTTGATGACTGGCAAGGAGAGCCGTTGGAGCGGCCATCACCCTTGCGATAATGTATGCCCCAGTCTCTTGAGGTGTTTCGTCAGCTAAACCAGCATTAACTGTTTTTTTAATCAAATATTAAATAATTTCTCATACGAAATGCTTACCCACGAAGTGAGGATTATTTAGCTTGCCATTATGTAATCGTTCGATTACTATTCTATTATGTATATAGTCAAACGCACTGCGGAATTTGATGCATGGCTACATGGCATCAAAGACCATGGTGCCCGGTTACGTTTGGCACGTAGGTTGGATAAAGCACAACGTGGCGTGCTTGGTGATGTAAAGCCAGTAGGTCAAGGTGTGATGGAAATGCGTGAGTTTTTTGGGCCAGGTTGGCGTATGTACTTTGTGCAACGCAATGACGTCTTGATTGTGATGCTTGGTGGCGGTGACAAGTCTACTCAATCTGCGGACATTTCTAAAGCTATCCAGTTAATGCACCAGTTAGAGGATTAAGCTATGAGCGAAAAAATCAAAGTTTCAGAACTCCCAGAGTTTGATATGGCCGAGCATATTAAAACAGAGGAAGACATCGCAGCCTATTTGAATATCGTACTTGAAGAAGGCGATGGTGCCGAGTTGGCGCATGCCTTGGGTGTGATTGCCCGCGCCAAAGGCATGACAGAAATTGCTGAAAAAAGTGGCATCACCCGTGAGGCGCTTTATAAAGCCCTAAGGCCTAATGCCCAGCCACGTTTTGATACTGTGCATAAAGTGATGCAAGCGATGGGGATTAAATTACAGGCGAGGGTTTGACATATGAAATTATATGGGGAGGACTGAGCGAGTCCGCCCTACGGGCTCATCGCTGCAATTGCACGTGCACAAAAACTGACGTTGGTAACGCACAATACCAGCTAGTTTAGTCGCGTCTCTGGGCTCGTGATTGAAGACTGGGAAGTATAGACATCATCACATCTCGTGTAAGGTCGTTTAAACGAAATATATGTCTTGTCGGCTTCAGTCTGGCATAGGTGGTGATTGCATCTTAAAGCTGGCATTATCAAGCTTGATGCTTCATGGGAGAGCTTCTACATAGTGTCTGCATATAATTTGGCTTGCTTCATATAGCTCCATTACTCTGGATAGAGTAGGGCTTGTAAGTTCATAGTACCTGTAGCGAACAGCATCAGCGCCGCTTGGCATCAATGCAATTGAATCGATAAGTGATTGTGGGTGTGGAGTATCCCAGATAGCAAGCTGGTGGAGTATTTTGATGTCATGTGTCTTTGGAGCCTTTGGTGATTTGACTTGAGTCAGATAGCTCTTGACTGCCTGCTCAGCTGCGAAATTTGCCTCCCAAATTGCTGATGATAGGGCAAGAGGGTCGTGCTTAGCTATCAGTTTTGCCGTCGACTCGAGGTGCGGCAAGACAAGGGTAGAATGGCGGCGTGCATTTTCGGAAACATGATCCACTGTAAGAAGTGTGTTCGATATCACGCGAGCGTTTTCAGCTGTTTTCCGTATTTCTTGTGTAATCAAGGCCAATTGATCTCCCGAAAGCTCTGCAAAATTCGGCGGATACTGAACCCAACTTAGGGGGGCTTCGTCTGACTGGACGCTGGCTAAAATTTTTATCCAGAATGTGTTATCAGATGATTTTGGAGTAAAAGAAGAGAGAGGAACTTGAAGGAGGAATGGCGTGTGTCGAATTAGTACGGCAGCAGTATGAGTGAATCCCGTATTGACGCGTAATGCCTTGCCATATATTTTATCGTACCAATCGATTGTTGCGGCGAGTATAGAGCCGAACCAGGGCTTTGTGAGGTAGCCATCCTTCGAATCGCCTTTAATATCTATGATGCAATGCTCGACAACTAACGTTGCTGCTTTGTGAGGGCGCTGTCGAAGAGGCTCACCTCTCTCTGCTAGTGCCTCATCAATCGGTGGCAACAACTCAGCAATTACTGAGCTCAAGGTCTGTGTTGAAGTATCTTCCATGTGAGGCCTAACTCATTATGTAGGTCGTCAAAAACGGCTTTTTAAATAAATAGTTTATGTATTTATTTAAATTAGCGTTAGTTTAATGATGGCAACTCGCAGGAATAATGCAAAAACATTACTACTTTGCTATTTATGCCGATGTCCCACCCACCGTCAACCCATCAATCTTCAACGTAGGCTGGCCAACCCCGACTGGCACACTCTGACCTTCTTTCCCACAAGTACCAACGCCGCTATCCAGTGCCATATCATTCCCCACCATGCTGACTTTGGTCAGCACATCCGGGCCGTTACCAATCAGGGTGGCGCCTTTAACCGGGTAAGTGATTTTTCCGTCTTCGATCATGTAGGCTTCAGCGGCGCTGAAAACAAATTTGCCGCTGGTGATATCGACCTGGCCGCCGCCGAAATTGGCCGCATACAGGCCTTTTTTGACGGATTTGATAATTTCTTGCGGGTCTTTGTCGCCGTTGAGCATGTAGGTGTTGGTCATGCGTGGCATGGGGATATGCGCATAGCTTTCACGTCTGGCATTGCCAGTGAGGCTCATGCCCATTAGGCGGGCATTCAGTGTGTCCTGGATATAACCACGCAGGATGCCGTCTTCAATTAAAACCGTATTTTGTGGGGCGTTGCCCTCATCATCCATGGTGAGGGAGCCGCGGCGGTCGGCGATGGTGCCGTCATCGACGATGGTGATGCCTTTGGCGGCGACTTGCTGGCCGATCATGTTAGAGAAGGCTGAACTGCCTTTACGGTTGAAGTCGCCTTCCAAGCCGTGGCCAATCGCTTCGTGCAGCAGGATGCCAGGCCAGCCATTGCCAAGCACAACCGTCATGCTGCCTGCCGGGGCAGGGCGTGCTTCGAGGTTGATCAGGGCTTGGTGTGCCGCTTTCTGGGCGTAATCCTGGAGGACTTCGTCGGTGAAGTAGCTGTAATCAAAGCGGCCACCGCCGCCGCTGGAGCCTTGTTCGCGGCGGCCATTGTGTTCGGCGATGACTTGCAACGACAACCTAACCAGAGGGCGTACATCCCCCGCCATGACGCCATCGCTACGCGCGACCATGACGACTTCGTATTCTGCGGCAATTGAGGCCATGACTTGCGTGATGCGCGGGTCTTGCGCTTTGGCGTAGCGCTCCAGTTTTTCCAGCAGTTTAACCTTGGCGTCTGCACTCAGGCTGGCGATTGGGTCTTGCGGCAGGTAGAGTGGGGTATGGCTGCGCGTAATAATGCTGTGGCCGGTTTTCTCCTGGCCTAGGCTGGCAATGGCACGTGTGGCTTGCGCGGCTTGTTGTAATGCATCCAGATGAATATCGTCAGAGTAAGCAAACGCGGTTTTTTCGCCACTGACTGCGCGCACGCCTACGCCTTGGTCAATATTAAAGCTGCCGGATTTCACTTGGCCCTCTTCCAGCCCCCATGACTCACTGCGACTATATTGAAAGTACAGGTCGGCATAGTCGATATGATGCGACATCATGCCGGAGAGGACGTTAGTTAAAGCGTCCTGATCCAGCCCGGCAGGGCGAAGCAGCAAGTCGTTAGCGGTGGTCAGTAGGCTTTGCATAGTGGGTCAACTTTGGTTCAATGATTGGTTTGAGTCGATTTAAGCGCAAGAGTGCCAGCGCGGCACTCAGGGTTTTCATGAAATCGCCTTAATGGTTTTGTGTTTCAGCGCAGGCAAGCTTTGGCGCAGGTTCTTAATATAATTGCGGTTAACGTTGGCAATCACAATGCCTGATCCGCGTGGCAAACGGTCAAGTACCACGCCCCAGGGGTCGACAATCATGCTGTTGCCATGTGTTTCGCGGCCGGAAAGATGGTAGCCGCCTTGTGCCGAGGCAATCACATAGCTTAGGTTCTCAACCGCACGTGCGCGTATCAGGGTTTCCCAGTGTGCCTTGCCTGTGGTTTCGGTAAAGGCGGACGGCACGACGATCATGTCGACCTCTCCCATGGCGCGGTAAAGCTCAGGGAAACGTAAATCGTAACAAAAAGACAAGCCGATGCGGCCAAATGGGGTGTCTATGGTGACGACAGTGTCGCCAGGCTCAATGGTGTTTTCTTCATGGTAGTGCTCGGTGCCCATGTCCAGGCCAAACAGGTGGATTTTATCGTAGCGTGCCACTTGCTCGCCCTTGTCGTTGTAGACCAGGCAACTGTTACGCACCTTGTTTGCGTAATGGCTTTCGAGCGGGACTGAGCCTGCGACAATCCAGATTTTGTAGGCTTTGGCGGTTTTGCTCAAAAATTGTTGGATGGGGCCATCGTTTGGTTTTTCACGGATGGTCACTTTGTCGAAATCTTTTAAGCCCATGATGCAAAAATATTCTGGTAAAACGACCAGTTTGGCACCCGCTTTCGCCGCTATTTCAATCAGGCGTTTGGCTTCAACCAGGTTGGCAGAGACATTCGGGCTGGAGGCCATCTGCACGGCCGCGACTTTGACGATGTCGTCACTGACGGTTGATTTCAGTTTTTTAGTTTTCTTTTCTGCCATGGCTGTATTCCGCTCAAATAATTTTTTATATTGACATTAATGCTGATTTTTCAAGGGCTGAACAGAAGGGGCAGGCGCTGCCTTTTTGTCTATATCAGCTTCTTGGGGGTTATCCCATGTGCCTGTAATCATATACTCACTGGCACTGATTTTGTTAAGCGGGTCTTTTAACAGCTTTTGTGCCACAAAGGCCGCCACGCCCACAATCGGCCCGCCTGCCAGGGCGGCTAATGAAACCGAGTCGGTGATATGGGGCACGACTTTAACGCGCAGGCGTTGCGTTTCAGTTTTTAGATTGGTTTCGCCCTTGAGCCTGGCTTCAGCCGCCGGGCCTGTCATAAACAGGTCGTCACTACGCAAAATGCCATCCCTGATATTGGCGGTCGAGGTGATTTTGTCAAAGGCAAACCCTTCGCTAAACAAATCGCGGAAATCCAGTGTCAAGCGGCGCGGCAGGCTTTGCAGGCTCAATAGGCCAAGCAAACGACCCACGCCAGGTTGTACTTTGAGAATCTGCCCTTTGTCTAATTGCATAGTAAAGCTGCCATCCAGTCTCTCCACGGCAAATTCGTGCGGGCTGCCAGGCCAGCTGA
>CAKZJM010000086.1 GCA_936943315.1 uncultured Methylophilus sp.
TCATTATCCCAGGCTAAAGTTCAGTGCTTGCCAAAAAAGTCTGTGCTTCTCGGGTAAAATAGCGTTTTGAATATCGCAGTGTGTTTTCCACACGTTTATTTCCCACATGAATGTTTTTTACGAAGAAGACGGTGGCTTCAAGGTCGCTTCTATCATGTCTGAGGCTGATAGCAGCATGCAGGTAGAGGCCAGCACCGGCAAACGCAGCAAAATCAAGGTTGCCAATGTGCTCATGCGGTTTGACGGCAGCCTGACAGGCTTTCTGGAGGCTGCACAGGCCGAGGCCGAGTCGCTGGATACAGATTTTTTGTGGGAATGTTGTGGCGAAGCCGAGTTCAGTTTCGAGTCACTGGCTGAAGAATACTACGGCGGCAAACCTACACGGCAACAGGCGGCCGCGATCGCCATCAAGCTGCATGGTGCGCCCATGTACTTTTACCGCAAAGGCAAAGGGCACTACAAAGCCGCCCCTGACGATACCTTGAAAGCTGCGCTGGCTGGCATGGAGAAAAAACGTCAGCAGGCAGAGCTGATGGCGCACATGGTAGAACAGCTGAAGTCGGGCACCTTGCCCGAGAGCTTTCAGCCCAAGCTGGACCAATTACTGTACGCGCCTGATAAAAATAGCCTGGAGTGGAAAGCGCTTGATCAGGCGGCCGCTGAACTGAAACAATTACCGATACAGGTATTGCATGCAGCAGGGGCAGTGTCTTCGATTCACGATTATCACCTGGGTGCGTTCTTGCGCGAGTATTTTGCCAATGGCACCGCGTTTCCGCCATTCTCGCTGATTGAGCTGCCCGCTGATTTGCCTGTGGCAGCTGTGGCTGCATTCAGTATTGATGACAGCACCACCACAGAAATTGATGATGCCTTGTCCGTCACCCCACTGGCCAACGGCAACACGCAGGTCGGCATTCATATTGCCGCGCCCGCCTTAGGCGTCGCCCAGCATGAAGCGCTCGATCAAGAGGTGATGAAACGTCTCTCTACTGTCTACATGCCTGGGCACAAAATCACCATGCTGCCCGAAGAGGCGATTCGCCCCTTCAGCCTGGATGCGGGTGAAACCAAGCCTGCACTGTCGTTGTATCTTGAAGTGGCCGCCGATTTGACAATTGTGCAGCAGTTTAGCCGGCTGGAGCGCGTGCAGATTGCACACAACCTGCGCCACGATACGCTGGAACCTTATTTCAATGAAACCACACTGGAGCAGGACAGTGGCCACCCCTTATGGTCATCGCTGGTCTTCCTGTTCCGCTTTGCCGAGAGCCTGGAAAAAGCCCGCGGCAAATATGACCCGACGCGGCCACAGCCTGTCGATTACAATTTTTATGTGACGGATGGGATTGTCAGCATCATTAACCGCCAGCGCGGTTCGCCGATGGATAAATTAGTGGCAGAGCTCATGATTGCGGCGAATAGCCAGTGGGGCCTATTGCTGGCCGAGCATAGTGTGCCCGGTATTTACCGCGCCCAAAACGGCGGCAAGGTCTATATGACCACCAAGGCCGAAGGCCACCAGGGCCTGGGCGTTGCGCAATATGCGTGGTGCACCTCGCCATTACGCCGTGCGGTAGACTTGATCAACCAGCGCCAACTGATCAGCGTCTTGACCATGCAGCCGCCTGTGTATCCTGCCAATGGCGATGAAATTGTCGGTCATATGCGCAATTTTGATCAAACTTACAATGCGTATAACGAGTTTCAGACCCGCATGGAGCGCTACTGGTGCTTGCAGTATTTAGTGCAGGAACACATCAGCGAAATCAATGCTACCGTCTGGCGTGAAAACCTGGTCCGGCTTGAGAATCTGCCCTATATGACCAAGGTGCATAGCTTGCCCGCCATGAAACCGGGCGGCAAAGTCCGGCTGGCGGTGCAAAAAGTGGATACTTTGCTGATGGAGCTAGAGTGCAAGTTCTTGCATGTGATTGAAGAGGTGACTCAAGACTCGGCGCAGGAAGACAATCAAACCGATATCAATGAAGCTGGCATCAATGAAGCCGGGCCTAACCCTGACGCGCTGGCCGAGAGTGCATAATGTTTAAATTTAACCGCAAAATCCACAAAGCCGTGTCTGACTTCGAGATGGTCGAAGTCACAGAAACGGATGGCGTGCGTTCCATGCACCTCGGCTCTCCTACCATTCAGAGCAGCATGAAAGTCAAGGATCCGTTTGCCCTGGTGCTGGCGTATTCATGGGGTGCCATGAGCAGCCTGCTGTTCAAACCGGATATCCGTAAATTGGTCCTGGTGGGGCTGGGCGGCGGGTCGATTGCCAAATATGTGTGGAAATATTGCCCACAGATTGAACAAACAGTGATTGAACTCAACCCGCAAGTGATTCAGGTGGCGCGTAGTCATTTCTTCGTACCCGACGATGATGCGCGTTTACAGATCATTGAAGGCGATGGCATTGCCTATATCCAGCAGCATCCCGGGCAGTGTGACTGGCTGATGATGGATGCCTTTGGCAGCAATGGATTGCCGCCAGACTTCTGCACACAATCCTTTTTTGATGACTGTGCCGAGGCGCTGACCCCCAATGGGCTGTTTGCCATTAATCTGTGGGGCTCGGACAAAAAGTTTGATATTTACATGCAGCGCATGGAGCAAACCTTCGAGCAACGTGTGTTGATGATGCCGACCGGCAAACCTGGCAATATTATTGTGTTCGGCTTTAAGCCTGAACTCAGCATCCCGGACCTGGCGACCTTGCGTAAGCGCGCGCAAGAAGCCTCGGCCACGCATGATATTCATTTTCTAGATCTGATAGACCGCCTGCAAGGCGCCAATCCCAATAACGGCAAGGAGTTCACCCTCGGTGGCTAATTTTCTGAATCACTATTTTGCAACCTGCCCACGCGGGCTGGAAGCCATCCTCGTTGAAGAGCTCAAACAGGCAGGGGCGCGCGATATTAAAGCCACAGAAGGCGGTGCCAGTTTTAGCGGCGAGTTGTCAGTGTGTTATCACGCTAACCTGCATTCCCGCGTCGCCACACGTATCCTGATGCAAGTCGGGCGCGGCAAATACCTCAAGGAAGATGACATTTACCAGGGCGCGTTAAAAATCAACTGGCCCAACTGGTTTGACGTCAAACACAGCATGATGGTCAAGGTCACGGCGGTGCGTAGCCCGCTTAAAAGCCTGGAGTTTATTACGCTGCGTGTGAAAGACGCCATTTGCGACAAGTTCCGCCAGGTGGTGGGTAGCCGACCCAATATTGATACGCGTGAGCCTGCGGTGCGTGTTCACGTCTACCTGACCAGTGACAATTACCAGCTCTATGTAGATACTTCAGGTCACCCGCTGTATCAGCGTGGCAACCGTAAAAACAGCATTGAAGCCCCACTGCGCGAGAATCTTGCGGCAGGTATTCTCAAGCTGACAGGCTGGCAGCCCGGCCAGGCCTTGCTGGACCCGATGTGCGGTAGCGGCACTTTCCTGCTGGAAGCGGTCATGATCGCGCTCAACATTGCCCCCGGCATAAACCGCAACTTTGGCTTTGAAAAACTTAAAAACTTCGAGTCCGATACTTTCCGTAAACTGCGGAATGCCGCCGCCAAAGCGGCCAAACCCGTGACGTTCCAAAGCATCTATGGCTCAGACATGGATCTGCGCGCAGTGCGTGTGACCAAGCAAAACCTGGAAATGGCTGGCTGGCTGGACGCGGTACAACTGACCCACTGGGAGTTTACCCAGGTGGTGCCCCCGGCTGAAAGTGGCGTGCTGGTGGCTAACCCGCCTTATGGCGTGCGGATTGGTGAAGATGAAACGCTTGCCGCCTTGTATCCTGAAATGGCCACTGCACTCAAACAGAAATTCTCAGGCTGGAATGCCTACTTTCTCACCAATGATTTGCGGATGCCCAAGCTCATGCGCTTGAGCCCCAGCAAAAAAACGCTGCTTTTCAATGGCCCGCTGGAATGCCGTCTGTTTGAAATTAAAATGGTGGCAGGCAGCAACCGCCGCGAAAAGGCCGATTCCTCCTCTGCGGCGGATGATGTTCAATAAGACTTTTTGTGATTGTTTAACCAGGGTAGCCACATGACAGACTCCATTGATGCATTGCGGGCACGCGTAAATGCTTTTGTCGAAGCGCGCGACTGGGCGCAGTTTCATTCCCCCAAAAACCTGGCCATGGCCATGATCGTCGAAGCGGCTGAGGTGGTAGAGCATTTCCAGTGGATGACAGAAGCGGATAGCCGCCAACTGGATGAAGCGACTAAACAGCAGGTGGGGCAGGAGCTGGCAGATACCTTTGTGTACCTGATGCGCATTGCAGAAGTATGCGGCATCGATTTGATTCAGGCGGCCAATGCGAAAATCGACCTCAATGCGCAAAAATACCCGGTTGAAAAATGCCGCGGCAGCAATGCCAAATACACCGAATATCAGTAATTCTGTGAAGTTGATTGTCATAAGGAAACGCGTATGACCTCCAGTATCCATTCTCCTGTCACCGAGTTGCTGGTACAGCACCAGGTGCCTTTCCAGGTGATTGAAATCCCCTTGAGTGAGGACGAAAAACCTATCCGTAGCCTGGAAGAGTTACTTTCTGCACAGGGACTGGATCCGCAATCCGTCGTCCGCAGTGTGGTGTTCAAGGGTGAAAACAGTGGCTTTTGTTTACTGGCCGTAGCCGGTGGCGGACGCGCCGATTGGGCCTTGTTACGCGCGCATCTCAGTGAGCGTAAATGCCGCATGGCTGAATATGACGAAGTGCCTGAAGCCACAGGCTATGTGGTGGGGGCTGTGCCACCGATTGCCTTGCCTGAAGGTTTACGTGTATTGGTGGATCGCACTGTGGCCAAGTATGACAAGGTCGTGATTGGCAGCGGAGTGTTGGGCTATGCCCTGGCGCTGAGTTCAACAGCGTTGCTTGAATTGCTGGCGGGTAAGGATCAAGGCGATTTTATTAAAGAATAAGGGCAGATGTCCTGCGCGGCTAGCCTGCGTTGCACCTGTGTTGAACATGGCTTGCTAGCCTTTATTTATTGAGCATGGTGTTCACTGAGTTGCTTTTGCTTGTTTCAACCATCACTTTTGCTTTGTCAGGATTGGTGCTGATGCTTTCCACCCAGTTTTCGTCCTGCTCATCTGTGCTTGCTGAAGTAGCCATTAATCCAGTCAGCCCCGTGCTGTCTTCATTACTGTCGTCACTGTTGCCAAACAGCAATGAGGCGTTGCTGAGCTGATATTGCCGCAATTGTTGCATCAAGCCTTTGGCCGTATAGGTTTCGGCAGCACCGCTACTGTTGCCTAAACTGACCTGCGTGCTGG
>CAKZJM010000087.1 GCA_936943315.1 uncultured Methylophilus sp.
CTGATCATGTCCACATGCCGGTTATCCGCATCGAGCCAGATCTCCACCTGCGGGTGTTGCTGCATGAATGCCGTCAGGGCCGGCGCCAGCCTCAAGTTGGCATAAGACAAAGGCACAGACATTTTTAACAGTCCCCGCAATTCATCCGAGCGGTTACTGACTTCCAGTTCGGCCTCGTGTATGGCCTGCAATATTTGCTGCGCACGCTGAAAAAACACTTTGCCAGTTTCAGTAGGCGAAAGTTTGCGTGTGGTTCGCAACAGCAGGCGCACGCCCAGGCGTGCTTCGAGCGCAATGATGCGGCGGCTCACCAGTTGTTTTGAAATCCGCAGTGCCTGCGCTGCGCTGGTGAAGTTGCCATGCTTGACCACTTCAACAAAAAACTGCATTTCTTCGATCGATGCCATTGATTGTCAACCTATATGAGACAGTTTTACCATAATTGGCATGATTATCATTTTTTTGTTTCAGTTATACAATGCCTCATCAGCTGAAAAGCCTCAGGGAGTGATGCCAGGCTGATATGGCATCTCACAACATACTTAAAGGAGCATCACATGAACGCATTTCAATCCGCTGCCAGCGCCGCTGGTCGTATTTTGTTATCACTGATTTTTATACTGAGTGGGGTAGGAAAAGTGGCCAATCCGGCCGGGACCATCGGCTATATTCAAAGTGTGGGTGCGCCCTTGCCTGAAGTGGCCTATGCCATTGCGGTGTTTGTCGAACTGGTATTAGGGATCGCCTTGCTGGTAGGCTTTAAAGCGCGCTGGGCTGCAGCAGGCATTGCGGTGTTTACCATTGCAGCAGCGTTTTTGTTCCATAACAACATGGCTGATCAAATGCAGCAGATCATGTTCTTAAAAAACTTCACGATTGCTGGTGGCTTGCTGATGGTGGTGGCCTTTGGTGCGGGGGCTTTCAGCCTGGATAACCGTCGTCGTTAATCGGGATGCGCCACAATGACGACTTTGTTTGTTTCACACGGCGCACCCACGCTGGCCCTAGAGCCAGGCAATACCGGGCGGGTGCTGGCAGAAATCGCCACCCGTTTTCCGCGGCCAGACGCCATTCTGGTGGTGTCTGCCCACTGGGATACGCGGGTACCCACTGTCAGCCTGGCCACCCAGCCGGAAACCATTCATGATTTTGGCGGCTTTCCGCCCGCCTTGTACGCACAGCAATATCCGGCGCCAGGGGCGCCTGAGTTGGCGCAGCAGGTGGCCAGCTTGTTGCAGGCGCAGGATATTCCGGTGCATGTGCATCCACAGCGTGGCCTGGATCACGGTGCCTGGGTGCCTTTGATGCTGATGTATCCGCAGGCGGATATCCCGGTCACACAATTATCGATTCAAAGCACAGCCACCCCGGCGCAGCAGTTTGCCTTGGGGCAAGCCTTGCAGTCGCTACAGGCACAAAACCTGTTGATCTTGGCCTCTGGCGCCATCACCCACAATTTGGCAGATTTTTTTACCGCCAACCGGGATGCGGCGCCATTAGCGTATGTCACCGCATTTGCGGATTGGGTGGCGGAGCGTATTCAGACCCGGCAATGGCAGAGCCTGCTTAATTACCGGCTTGAGTGTCCGCAAGGAGCGCAAGCGCACCCGACAGCAGACCACTTGATGCCATTGTTTGTCGCCGCTGGCTGCGCGGCAGGCTTAAGGGACACCGTGCAGCGGTTCACACCAGAAAACACCTATGGCATTCTGGCCATGGATGCCTATTTGTGGGCCGCGTGAGGATTGGGCTATTAACGCAAACCGTATTGGTTTAACTTATTCCACAGTGAGCGCTCGCTGATCTCCAGCAGCTTGGCCGCCTTGGTTTTGTTGCCCTGGCAGGCATCCAGCGCTTGTAAAATCAGGCGCCGTTCAATCAACTCAGTGGCACGTGGGATAGACAAATCGTTACCCGCGTTCTCTGCTTGTGGGGCTGTGCCGGTGACCGAAGCGACCGGCTGTGCGATATCCGCAGGCAGATGCTGAGGCTGTATGGTCTGGTTGCCAGCCAGAATCGCGGCGCGTTCCAGAATGTTTTCCAACTCACGCACATTGCCGGGCCAGCGGTATTGTTGCAGGCAAAGACGGGCGCTTTCGCTAAGCTGGCTCTGGCGTTTACCCAAAAAGTAATCAGCCAGCAGGCCAATATCGTTACCGCGGTCACGCAGAGGCGGCACCTGCAGTTGTATCACATTGAGGCGGTAATACAGGTCTTCACGCAACTTGCCCTCTTTGACCGCTTGCAACGGGTCGCGGTTGGTTGCCGCTACCACACGGACATCGAGCGCAATTTGCCGGTTGCCGCCCAGTTTTTCGACGATATTTTCCTGCAATACGCGCAACAGTTTTGATTGCAGCTGGATAGGCATTTCGGTGATTTCATCCAGAAACAGGGTGCCGCCATTGGCCAGCTCAAATTTGCCCACCCGTTCTTTCACGGCGCCGGTAAACGCGCCTTTTTCATGGCCAAACAATTCCGATTCCAGAATATCGGCCGGAATCGCTGCACAGTTCACGGCCACAAACAGTTCGGATTTGCGCGATGATGCATCATGCAGTGCTTTTGCCACCAACTCTTTACCGGTGCCGGTTTCACCGACCACGAACACGGTGGCGCGTTCGGGTGCGACCTGCTGGATCATGTGCTTGAGCGATTGCATGGGTTCACTGTCGCCAATGAGCCCGGTCACCGGCGGTTGGCTGGTTTCTTTCAAGAATGTGTTTTCCATCTGGATGCGATTCACCGCCAGGGCTTTTTTAATCGCGATTTCCAGTGTTTCCAATTCAAACGGGCGCAGGATGTAGTCACTGGCCCCCAGTTTCATTGCCTCGACCGCCGTTTTAATCTCGCCTTGCGCCGTTACCATGATGAACGGCAAGCGTTCATATTGTTTGCGCAGGTTTTCCAGCAAGACCAAGCCACTCATGCCCGGCATATGCAAGTCGCTCACCACCAGGTCAATTTGCTGCTGCTGGATCAGCGCTAGCGCTTCACGGCCATTGCCGGCAGAGAGTGCGCGGTAACCGGCCTGCCGCAAACTGATTTCAAGCAGCCTGCGCATATGCGGTTCATCATCAACGGCCAGGATAGTATGTTGCGGAGTGGACATGGTTATACGGTTGCGAGTGGGAGTGATAAGTTAAATTGGGCGCCTTGCCAGGCACTGGTGCTGTAACTGATTGTACCACCATGGGCTTCTATGATTTGCTTTACCACGGCCAGTCCCAGGCCTACGCCCCCGGCCCGTTGCGTGAAAAAGGCTTCAAACAAATAGGCCTGTTGGTGAGTGGGCACACCTGGGCCATTGTCGGCCACTGAGATGAGGGCATGCTGATCATCACTGTCTAGATATAAGGCGATACGTCCGCCTTCGGGCAGAATCTGGATGGCATTCATCAGCAGGTTCAGCAGCACTTGAGTCATTTGGTCCTGATCTGCAGCCACCATGACGGCTTGGGTCGCGTGCAGTGACAAGTTTATTTGCTTGGCTTGCGCCTGTTTTTGCAACATGGCGACGACATGTTGCAAATGGGTTTGCAGGTCTAGCGGGATTTTGTTCGGTGGGCGCGGCCGCGCAGAATCAATCAGGGCGGTCACCAGTTTATTCAGGCGCTCGGTTTCCGAGATAATAAATCCCAGTACTTCACGGCCATCCTCGCTGAGTTGTGGTTCCCTCAGCAATACATCGGCTGAAGAACGCATAATGCCTAACGGCGTTCTCACTTCATGGCTCATGGCGGCGGCCATTTCACCCACCACCGCCAGCTTGGCGGCGCGGGTCAGTTGCTGTTCTGATTCTGCCAGCTCGGCAGCCATCTGCGTAAACGCCTGATGCAGCGACTGTACCTCAGCTGGACCAGTGGATTCGGGAGGCGTTGATCCTGGCTGGCGGAAGCGTTGCACGTAGCGTGTCAGTGCCTCCAATGGTCGGCTGATGTTTTGCGCAATCGGGCGGACCAGCAGCAGTGACGCCACCAGGATGATGCCGAGCAAGGCAATAAAAATATTGCCCAGACGATGTACTGGGGCGACTGCGACATCGTGGTCTTTATTGAGGTGGATTTGCCAGCCGTAGAGTGGCAGGCGGCTGGTCACATCCGCCTTGGCGTGCAAGCTGTGTTGTTGGTCTGACCAATGTTTGGATTGTGCCAGGATAGCCTGAGTGTCATCCACTAAAGCCAGTTCAGTGCTGTGTTGCGCGGCATGGTCTAGCAGGCTTTCTATCACCTGCCAGTTAAAGGTGGCGACCAGTTTACCCATGGGCTGAAAGGTGGTTTGCGAGGTGATGGGGGCGGAGATCATTAGCTGACGGCGGTTGAGCTGATACAGGGTAATCAGCTGGCTGTTATCGCGAAATGCAACCCAGACGGGCGGCGTTTGCAAGGGTTTGCCAATGTTGGCCGGGCGGCTGGAGGCGACGATCAGCCCCTGGCGGTCGACCACATCAAGATTGATATATTGTTCTGCATAACTCTGCCTTGTTTCAGCCAGAAAATTAGACAATCGCTTGTCAATGTCACCGATCAGCAAGTCTTGCATGATGCCAAGCTGGCTCCAGCTGCGTACATTTTGCACCCGCTCGTTCAAGACACTGTCGACGTGTTCGGCCACGGCTTTACCCGTGGTTTGCAGGTCATGCTGGATTTCACTGCGCAATGCCGATTTGGCCTGGTAAAAACTCAACACGCTCACCATGAGCGCGGGCAGTAAACCGGCCAGCAAAAATGCGATTAAAAGCATTTTGCGGATGGTGAGTGGCGAATGAAAGCGCATAAGATGTGAGAAAATAGAGGTTAAATGATTATTGCCGGAATGCGCATCATGGATCAGATATGTTAAGCCGTTTACTCAGGGTCACGCTCAGTGTAATCAGCCTGTGTATGCTATGCAAGTCAGCAATGGCAGAAGAGCCTGACGCATTCTGGAATGCCTTTCATGTGGGTGGCTATAGCAGTATGGATGTGCGCTTGCCGCGCACCGAAGCGGCACAGCTTACTTGGAACCAGGTGAGTATGATTGTCACCTGGGATCAGGGCGGGCGCACCAAATTTTTTAGTGAGCTCGAACTGGAAGATCCGCTGTCTTACGACCATCGCCAGGGCGCCAACACCAAACAAAGCTATCTCGATCTTGAGCGGTTCTACCTTGATTACAACATCAATGAAAAAGTGAATGCCCGGGTGGGCCGCTTTCTGACGCCAGCGGGGCGCTGGAACCAGTTGCATGCGCCGCCCCTGGTGTGGACGGCCAGCCGCCCGCTAGTCACTTCGCGTTTTTTTCCTTCCAGCATCAATGGCGCCATGCTGT
>CAKZJM010000088.1 GCA_936943315.1 uncultured Methylophilus sp.
TCGCCGCCTGGCTGAAAGCGCTGCAGCGTTTTACCCAGGTTGTTTGAGGCCAGGTTGAATTTAAGCTGCGTTTGCGGATTGCGCATGGAGTTGCGCCAGGTGCCGTCAGCTGAGAGTTGGCTATCGGGATTGGTCAGATTCATGCGCTGGATCACCCAATTTTCGCCGCTGTTATAGGCTTTCAAATCCAGGCTGCCCAGCTGTTTGTCGCCAAACTGGAAATCTTGTGCAGTGATTTCAACTTCAGGATAGCCGTTTTCCAGGCGGCGGATTTCGGTAGTGTTGGGTGTGTTGGGTGTGTTGTCTGTATCCATGCTGCGTGGAATACGCAGGTAACTCAACTTGGCCACCAGTTTGCTCGGTTTGCCAGACAGCCAGTCCGCATCGCCCGCCAGTTCCTGGCTTTGGATAGAGAGTTTCAGCCGCTCACTGTCAGGTGAAATGCTCAGCTTGATTTGGTGCAGGTTGCGGTCAAACACATGCAAGGTGCCCGCGGTCAGCTCAATCTGGTTGAGGGTGAGCGAAGAAGCCTCTGCCGTTTGACCCCCATTGCCCTGGTTAAGGTAGGCCAGCCAGTCATCCACATTCAGCTTCTGGAAATCTGCACGCAGGTTGATGCCGTCACCTGCCGGGAAGCGGGGCGGGGTGTTAATCGCAATTTCCCCTGCACTCACGGGTACTGAAGGATTATTCGGGTTACGTAAGAAGTTGGCATGTATCCAGTCGTTGTAGTGAATGGCAATTTTATCCGGTTGGTTGGCTTCCTGGCGGAAACGGATGGTCAGGTTTGCCGGAGCATCCACGCTTTTTTTGGCAGGCTCGGGCAAGTCGATAGCCATCCCGATCAGTTGCGAGCGGATATCCAAACGGATATTCGGCGCCTGGATCAGCAAGTTGCTTTTCCAGTCGGTGGTGCCGTGGAGCGCGCGAGTGATTGGATTGTTATCCAGTTTTTTGAGTGCGGCATCGGTAATGCGGCCACTGCCCTGGATGATGACAGACTTGTCAGGGCGGGTGCTCAGGTTCAGGCTGGCCGGGTTATCAAACAGGGATAACTGTACGCCTTGTGCCTGTAGCCCTTTTTCATTGAATTTCAAATGGCCATTAATGTTGCTCATTTCAGGCATGGCGATTTGGGTATTGGCTGCGATGTGGCCATTTTTAATGTTGTAGTCACCCTGAAACTGGCTGGCATCCACATCGTTAAGCGGCACCTGCAGCGCCAGCTTGAGGTCAGCGTTGCCACTGGTTTTAAGAAACTCAGTAAAGCCCATGGTCACTTCTCGTACAGGGCTGGTATTGACGAATTTAACGCCTTGTTCGAGCGTGCCGGTGGCGGCCGCCTTGATATTTAGCATCGGCCAGTCGGCATCCAGCCGCGGGATTTCTACCTGCGCCTGCGTGATATGCTGGCCGACAGTCGTGGCATTTTTCACGGCAATATCCATGCGTTTGCCTTCAAACTTGAGTAACGCATCAATGTTCTGCACCAGTGGCCAGCCGGTGCCATATTCCAGGCTGGCGTGATCTACTTGTGCGGTGACCCGGAACAGTCCGATGGAAGGGTCAGATTGATGCGCGTCATTGACGAAGGGGAAGTCTTTGACCTTGCCTTTGACGATCACTTCGCCACGTTTCACCTGCCCGCTGAGAATAGAAGTATCCAGCCAGTGCAATGTGGTTTCCCCCAATATCAGCGGATAGTAAAACGGCGCAGATTTAGCATCGCCACGCTCAATCTGGCTTTGCAATTGTATGGTGTCTCCGCCTGCCGCGCCTAATTGGTATTCCAGGTTGGTCCGCAAAGCCAGGTGAGGGTTGCTGAATTGCAGGTTACGGGTGCTGATTAATGTTTTCTGGCCGTTGTGGTTCCACTCGATTTCACCTTGCAGGCGGTCTATCGGTAAAGGCCAGCGTAACAGGCCAGCCAATTCGATGGTTGCGTTGCTGGTATCCAGCTCCACACTGCCCGCATTAGGGCGCACAGAGAGGTGGCCTGCCCAATGGTCAATGCCGGGAATGTTTTCATAGGCTTTGCTGTGCAGTCCGCTAAAACTGGCTTCAACAGCATAATCGCGCCATTGGTCTTGCTGATACAGCCAGCGCGCCTTGATTTTCTCCGCATTGCCAGCAGGTGCCAGGTTTTCAAGATAGCGTGCGGCCGCTGAGGTCTGGGGCAGCCATTGGGCGAACAGGTTGCCTTGTGTCAGGCTGAATTTTTTTGCCGTCACCACACCTTCGTGCCCGTGCGTATCCCACTGAATTTCACCATTGGTGTCTTCCAGCACCAAGCCGGGCTGGATATCGGCAGACAAGTGCTGGAGCGTGAGCATAAAGCGTTGTTCAACCCGTTGCCAGCGCAGTTCACCGGACATGGTTTTGGCCACAAATGTTTGTGGTTCATTGGCTGGCGTGACGGCAACATCCTTGAGTTGTATCTGGGCGGCAAGGCGCTGCAGTTGCAAGGCATCAAAGGCGAGCGTGGTTGTCAGGTTGCCTTGGCCTGCTTTGATGTTAACGGGTAAATCGAGCCACGGCCCCCAGGCAGCGATATCGGTTTGCGGTAACCGTAATGAGACTTCACCATGCCATTCTTTGGGTTGGGATACGTCACTGCCCACAATGACAGACTCCAGGGTAATCCGTTGCTTGGTGCCGGTTGAGACCAGGCTGTCGATATGGATGCTATGGCGATGGAGCAGCCGCTGCCACACCGGAGTAAGGATTTCAATGTTAAGGTCTTTGAGTAACAGGGGCGGTGCTTGCCGCTGTTCGTCTAGCCAGGTGACGGTGGCGTTTGAGACCTGAATGCGCCGTTGGGCCAGCAACCAGTTGGCAAACGCAGGATTACTTTGGCCAGACATGGAAATGCCTGCCAGGAACAGCTCGCCATTGGCGGTGCGCCGGATCACTAGATTGGGGCCTTCTATCTTGAGGCTGGTCAAGGCCGGTGACAGCGTAATCAGGCTGCTCCAGGAAAGCCGGGTGGTGACTTTTGACAACTCAAGTGCAGGGCGGTGTTGTGTATCAAACACCGTGATATTGCCCAGCGTGACTTGTGGTGCCAGGCCACGCCAGCGGATACCGATATGGCCTATGGTGACTTGTTGCTTTAACGACTCACTCAGGGTCTGTTCAATTTTTCCGCGATAGTCATCAATATGGGGGAACACATAGAATTGAATGGTGCCAATAATGCCTGCCAGAATGACAAAGACGACAATCAGGAATGAGACCAGCCAGCGTTTGATTTTTTGCAAAGGCATAAGAGCGTTAAGCAGGGATTTAGCATGTTATTGTTTAACTGACTATTTTACTCGAAAACAGTTGCGCAGCCGCAGCACAAAGGCGTAGTTGCCGCTCAATTATCCGCCGGAGCATGCATGATTCGTTTAAAATGCCACTCTTTTGCGATTTGAGTTTTCAAAGAAAGTGATTGTCGGTGATCCAGTTTAAACAGCTAACCTTTTCCAGGGCTGGTAAAACGCTGGTGGAAAGTGCCAGTTTCCAGTTGCATCCTGGCCATCGTGTGGGCCTGACTGGAGCGAATGGCGCCGGTAAATCGACCTTGTTTGCCTTGTTGCGCGGGGAGTTGACGGCTGACGCCGGTGAGTTGCTGATGCCGCCGCAATGCGTGATCGCACATGTGGCCCAGGAAACGCCAGCCTTGTCGCAATCTGCACTCGAATACACGCTGGATGGCGACGAGGAGTTGCGTAAACTGCAAGCCCAACTGGCACAGGCTGAAGCTGGGGAAAGCCATGACCCTTTGCAGGTGGCTGAGTGGCATCAGCGGCTGGCTGATATTGATGGCTACAGCGCTGAGGCCAGGGCCAGCGCCTTGTTGGCCGGGTTAGGATTCTCACAAGCCCAATTGAGCCGGCCGGTGAGCGACTTTTCAGGGGGCTGGCGCATGCGCTTGAACCTGGCCAGAGCCTTGATGTGCCGTTCTGATTTACTGCTGCTTGATGAGCCAACCAACCACCTGGATATTGAAGCCGTGATCTGGCTGGAGAGCTGGTTGAACGCCTACCGTGGCACGTTGTTGTTGATTTCTCACGACCGCGAATTTCTTGATAACACCGTCAACCACATTCTGCATATTGAGCAACGGCAACTGACTTTATATCGCGGTGGGTACAGCGATTTTGAGCGCCAGCGTGCGGAAAAACTCACATTGCAGCAAGCCAGCTACCAGAAGCAACAACAACAGATGGCGCACTTGCAAAAATACATTGACCGGTTTCGCGCCCAGGCAACCAAAGCCCGCCAGGCGCAGAGCCGTATCAAGGCACTGGAGCGCATGGAGCGCATCAATGCAGCACACGTAGACTCTCCCTTCAGTTTTGGCTTCCGCGATGCCGGGCCTGCTCCAGACCCCTTGCTGGTCATGAACCAGGCGAGCCTGGGCTATGCCGCCCAACCCTTGGTCAAGCTCGGTCATCTGGCTATTCGGCCAGGCGAACGGATTGGCCTGTTAGGTAAAAATGGCGCGGGTAAATCCACCTTGATCAAGGCCCTAGCACAGTCAGAAACCTTGTTGTCAGGCGAGCGTGTAGAGGGCAAGGATTTACGCATCGGGTATTTTGCCCAGCACCAGTTAGAACAACTGATTGCAACGGACTCACCCTTACAGCATTTGCAGCGGCTGGATCCTCAAGCCAGAGAGCAGGAGCTGCTAGATTTTCTCGGCGGCTTTGATTTTCGCGGTGAAATGGCAAAAATGCCCTGTGGACCATTTTCTGGTGGCGAAAAATCCCGCCTGGCCTTGGCGATGCTGATCTGGCAGCGCCCCAACCTGATTTTGCTGGATGAGCCTACCAACCATCTCGACATTGAAATGCGCCATGCCTTGTCCATGGCTTTGCAGGCCTACGAAGGTGGCATGGTCATGGTGTCACATGACCGTACCTTGTTGGCTACCTGTTGCGAGAAGTTTGTGTTAGTGGCTGAAGGGCAGGCCACAGTCTTTGATGGCGATCTCGAGGATTACAAACAGTTTTTACTCAAAGCGGCACCGGCGCAAACTGAGTCCAGTCAGTCTGGGCCCGTTAAGCAAAACAGTTACCATCAGCAAAAAGCCGACAGGCAAGCGCGCCTGCTAGAGCGCAGGCCGTTGCTCAAATCGCTGGCAACGCTTGAAACTCAGCTGGCACAGCTGGAGCAAGAAAAAGAGGGTTTGCAAACCCGACTTGCTGAGGGCGACATTTACAATGCCGAGCACCGCGAAACATTGCAGACACTGTTGATTGCACAAGCACAAAATCAGAAACAACTGGACTCAATAGAAGCGCAATGGCTGGATGTGCAAGAGAGACTGGAAGCCTTGCCTGAAATTGATTAACCCGAAATAACCAAAGGAATCATGATGGAAATGACGTATGAGCAACGACTGAGATTAATGTACCAGTTATGTCAGGCACAAGCGCGGTCTGATGACTTAACTGAAGCTGAAGCCATTGCGGCCTTGGCGAATACAGATATTGAAGATTCCGCCCATTACCTGGCCAGTTTCTTAACATTCAGGGCGATTCAGTCTGCCGGGCATCATCCCGCCGATGAATTGCAAAGTGATTTCGACATGTTGGGCGTATACCAGTGTTTTGGGGTGATGATATATGCTTTCTTGTTCATGCCGCTAACACAAGACGGAATGCAGCCAGACTATGGTCGGGCGCAGGTCACTATTAGTAAAACACTGTTTGACGGGTTGCCAGCAGAGCAATTGGCAGAGATTATCGAATCGGGTTTCCACAAGTTTAAACTCATTGCCGAGGCTGAATCTGAGCATTGGCAGGAGTACCGAGAAAATCTAGATAAAGTGACGATCAGTTACATGATTGCGACCACCGATGACGACAGCCCGCATAGTGCTGAAGAGGTGCTGCCACTGTTCGGCCAATTGCTTAGCCAGCTGTGTGAGGCCTTTACTGCCGACTGAGGTTTTGTAGGAACTTTTAATGTATAATTTAATCAAGATTTACATTTGCGCGAAGCTTTGAAAACTTGGGTAAAATAGTCATGTTTACGCTTGTTAATCAATTTGATTGTTCGATAAGATTCCGAGGCTAAACATAATAAGCCTTCTGCTGATCTGTAAGAGGACATAAATGAGCAAGCTGCTGTTAATTGATGATGATGTTGAATTGGCCAATATGCTGAAGGAGTTTCTGACGCAAGAAGGCTTTACCGTAACCACTGCCCATGATGGTTTGACTGGTGAGCAATATGTGCTGGCCGGTAAATTTGATTTGGTGATCCTGGATGTGATGATGCCTGGCCAGGATGGTTTACAAACCCTGCGTAATGTCAGACAACATTCCGACATCCCTGTGCTGATGCTCACGGCCAAGGATGACAATGAGGGCCGTATTGACGGTCTCGAGGGCGGGGCTGATGACTATGTGCAAAAGCCCTGTTTGCCAAGAGAGTTGGTTGCCCGCATTCGTGCCATTCTTCGCCGCCATACCACTGATCTGCCTAAAGGCAATGATATTGTGGTTGGTCAGTTGGTGGTTTCGGGTGAGCGCAGAAAAGTATTCTGGGCTGATAAGCCGATTGTGTTTACCAGTACCGAGTTCAGCCTGATTGAAATTCTGGCCAAGCATGCCGGTACCATTGTCAGCAAAGAAGATTTATCGATCAAGGCTCTTGGTCGCCCGTTGGTCAAATACGACCGCAGCATTGACGTGCATCTGAGCAGTATTCGCCAAAAAATATCTGACGCTTCTGGCGGTGTAAATGTCATACAAACCATTTACAGAGTCGGTTACCAGCTTGTCCGAGAGTAATTGAACTGAATTGCTAGGCCTATGGGGCGCCTGTTCTGGAAGTTATTTGCAGCATTGTTCCTGGCGCTCATTTCCACGGTGATTACGGTTGGTAATATCGTCCAGTGGGAGATGAACCAGAAAGCGCTTCATCATGCCAGTCTGACAAAACCCTGTGCCACATCTGCGGTTTGTTCACCCTCTACCAACCCTTCCACTATCCAAGCAGATCATGAAACCCGTCTAGGCACATGGCGGGTTTTAAATTATGCGCAGTTGTCGCTCAACTTTCCCATTTCGGCACTAATATTTTGCCTGATTTCGAGTGCTATTTTTGCTGGCGTTCTGGCCTGGTCTATTGCGCACCCCATTAAACTATTGCTGGATCACCTTAAGAATGCGGCGAACGGGCATTTGTCCGAAGGTGTCAGCGCTAAAATTACGGCCAGCCATGATGAGTTTGCAGAGCTGGGCGAAGCGTTTGATTTAATGACGACACGCATTGATAACATGATCAAGAGCCAGTCGAAAATGCTGCATCATGTTTCGCATGAGTTGCGTTCTCCGCTCGCCAGAATCCAGATGGCCGTTGGCCTGGTCATGCAAAATCCCAAAAAAATGCAAAGTTCATTACAGCGTGTCGAGCTGGAAGCCGTGCGCATGGAGCGGATGATTTCAGAGTTGCTCGAAATTTTCCGGTTTGAGTCGGGCATGCAAAAACTGCAAAAAACAGAGGTCGATTTAAAAGCTTTGTTGACAGGCATTGTGGGTGACGTGTTATTCGAAAGGCATGAGGCCAAAGTGAGGCTGGACATGCCCGAAGAAAGTGTTGTGGTAGAAGGGCAACTCGAACTGTTGCAAAGGGCGATTGATAATGTGATCCGCAATGCCGTGAAATATGGGCCGGAGGAGGGCATTGTTGCCATTGAGTTGCAGCACAGCGAGCGCACCGGCGAAGTCATTTTAGAAGTGCGAGACCAGGGGGATGGTGTAGACCCAAACGAACTGGAGCAGATTTTCAGGCCTTTTGTGCGAGGTCGCCGCGCATCACAAGTCGAAGGGCATGGCATCGGCCTAGCCATGACCAAACACATCGTAGAAGCCCATGCCGGGTTTGTGAGAGCCGCCAATTTAACACCGCATGGCTTTATGATCCGTATCCACTTGCCTGCACGGCAAGAGCAACACACTTAAGACGCTAAAAAATAGAGGTAACAATGCTAAAATAGCATGTTTGAGATAACGCAGGCGATTGCCGGATATTTTATGACAGCACAACACTCCAATCCAGAGAATGCGACAGAATCAGTTGTAGATGAAAATCATGTGATCGCAGAGCGCCGGGAAAAATTACGTTTAATGCGTGAGCAGGCCCAAGCTTCGCAAACACCCGTTTTCCCGAATGATTTCAAGCCTGAACACAAGGCTGCCGTGTTGCAAGAGACGCATGCCGCAACCGACAAAGAAACATTAGACCCGCAAGAAATTCCAGTGGTGGTGGCTGGCCGCATGATGCTCAAGCGTGTCATGGGCAAAGCCAGTTTTGCCACCATTCAAGACAGCACCTCCCGTATCCAGCTGTATATCGCCCGTGATGAGATTGGTGAAGAGCTATACGAAAATTTTAAACATTGGGACATGGGCGATATTTTAGGTGCCCGTGGCCGCTTGTTTAAAACCCGCACCGGTGAGTTGTCTGTCCATGTGACCGAGTTGCGTTTGCTGACCAAGTCCCTGCGCCCCTTGCCAGAAAAATTCCATGGCCTGCAAGACCAAGAGATCAAATACCGCCAGCGTTATGTCGATTTGATTACTTCTGAAGAAACCCGCGCCACTTTCAAGGCACGCTCTAAAGTGGTGGCAGCCATTCGCCAGTTTATGAATGACAATGAGTTTCTTGAAGTCGAAACCCCCATGTTGCACCCCATTCCAGGCGGCGCCTCGGCAAAACCGTTTATTACGCATCACAATGCATTAGATATGCAGATGTTTATGCGGATTGCGCCAGAACTTTACCTGAAGCGCCTCATCGTAGGCGGCTTTGAGCGGGTGTTTGAAATCAACCGTAACTTCCGCAATGAAGGCTTGAGCGTACGCCATAATCCAGAATTCACCATGATGGAGTTTTATGCGGCGTATACCGATTATCAATGGTTGATGGATTTCACCGAGCAATGTATCCGTGCTGCGGCGATCGCTGCTAACGGCACTGCGGTATTAAGTTACGCTGGTAAAGAAGTTGATTTGAGCAAGCCATTTGAACGCTTGACCATCATAGGCGCGATTCAAAAATATGCACCGCAATATACGCTTGAACAATTAAATGACGCTGACTTTTTGCGCAAAGAGTTGCTCAAGCTTGGCGTTAAACCCTTCGACCATGCTGGCTTAGGCTCCTTACAGTTATCGCTGTTTGAAGAAACTGCCGAGAGCCAGCTCTGGCAGCCTACCTACATCATTGACTACCCGGTTGAAGTGTCGCCCTTGGCGCGCGCTTCTGATAAACATCCTGAAATCACCGAGCGGTTTGAATTGTTTATTACAGGCCGTGAAATGGCAAATGGCTTTAGCGAGCTGAATGATGCCGAAGACCAGGCTGCACGCTTCCACGCCCAAATGAAAGCAAAAGAAGCAGGCGACCAGGAAGCCATGTATTACGATGCTGACTTTATCCGCGCCCTGGAATACGGTATGCCACCCACAGGTGGTTGTGGAATTGGCATTGACCGTCTGGTGATGCTGATTACCGACAGTCCCAGCATCCGCGATGTGATTCTATTCCCGCATATGCGGGCCGAAAGCTAACCTACTAGTTATCAGAAAAAGCCACTCAACGAGTGGCTTTTTTATTAGCTATAGTCCGCTGTAAGGAAAATGTAAGGTTTGTCATCAAACTGTCATATTAGAAACTCAAAATACGCCCCGGATACACACATGTAATTCATAATAGGGGATAAAAAATGAATTTGAAGTTTCGTCGTTTGTTGATGGTCACCTTGGCCGGTGGCCTGTTAACAGGTTTGACGTCGGTCTCATATGCTGACTCCACGACTGATCTGGTTCAGGCGTTGATTAGCAAAGGCG
>CAKZJM010000089.1 GCA_936943315.1 uncultured Methylophilus sp.
ACGTCGTTGGTACGGCCCGGCGGAACGAATTTCTCAATCAGCAAAATCAGTACACCGCCAACCACCAACGCAATGCCAACGGTGAAAGAAGAAAACAAATACTCTTTAATTTGATGGTGAAAAGCCAGCCCGATGAGTGCGGCAGGCAAGAAGGCAATGATCAGGTTACGCACAAAATGCTGGGCATTGGTATCGGTTTGAATACGCTGCACTGTATTCCACAGCCGTTGCCGGTATTCAACACACACCGCCAGCACTGCACCCAGCTGGATGATGATTTCAAATACATCGCGTTTATCTTTAGAGAGAAAATCCAGCCACTCTCCGGTGATGATCAGATGCCCTGTACTACTGACAGGAATAAACTCGGTCGCGCCTTCGACCAGGCCCATGATCACGGCCTTCAGCATCAAATAAATATCCATGACTGTATTCTAGCAGACACTGCCAACGACTTGCGGGGTGTTGGGAAAATTAGCAGGATCAGTCATAGACTGAAATATTTTAGTCATTCAGGTGGCATTTTGCGGCGTGATGGATCAGGCATTTGAACAGCCGATGGCGGACATCCTCCACTTCGTCTCCGCTACCCAGCGTCATCAATGGGATTTATCTCGCCAAACTCAAAGCGTAGTAATTTGGACATTTAAAAACTCAAATTCTTTTCTTTTTAGCCCACAAGCGGTGGCGCTCAGTTGGTTTTCGGGCCCCTATCTGCCGCGCCGAGTAGCGCAATCAGCGTGGGAGTATTCGGCCAGCGGCTGTCCGAGTTCCGCGGTGGCTTGCGTTCTTTGCAAGCCGCTAGGGCGAGTTTCGCTGGACGCCCACGATGATGAGCAACGCAGGAAACAAGCGGAAGCTAGGGTGCATTTCTTTTGGTTACTTATTCTTTGGGCAAACAAAGAAAAGTAACTCGCCGAGGGGCGAAAAAGAACATGACATCTTACAAAATAGATCCGCGTGGGCATACATACCCACCTTTCAAAGTAAAGAACAACCTTTTATCGCAATCACACCACGCCTGGATTCCGGCCTTCGCCGGAATGACGACCTTGTTACAGAGCGCTTACTTTTGGTAAAGCCAGCCGTTAAACAGGCGCAGAGCATGCTCTGCGAACCTCCAGCTTCACCCTACGCAAGAATAACTAAAATGCCCCATCCAACTAACAGAAAATAGAAAGATCAATAAAAAAGCGCCTTGATTTCTCAAGGCGCTTTTCTTACTGCTTAGGCAGATTATTTAAGGTCAAAACGATCTGCATTCATCACTTTCACCCATGCGGCGACAAAGTCGCGCACAAACTTCTGCTTGGCATCATCTTGTGCATACAGCTCAGCGTAGGCACGCAGGATGGAGTTGGAACCAAACACCAGATCAACGCGCGTCGCAGTCCATTTAACGGCTCCAGTGCTACGATCACGCACTTCATACAGGTTTTTACCTTTGGGCACCCAGGTATAAGCCATGTCAGTCAGATTGACAAAAAAGTCGTTACTGAGCACCCCTGGCTGATTGGTAAATACGCCGTGTTTGCTGCCGCCATGGTTGGTATCGAGCACACGCATGCCGCCAATCAGCACGGTCATCTCAGGTGCAGTCAGCCCCATGAGTTGTGTGCGGTCTAGCAACATTTCTTCTGGCGTGGGCACATATTCTCCCTTGAGCCAGTTGCGGTAACCGTCATGCACAGCACGTCAAAACTTTCCGCGTCGGTCTGCTCGGCGGTTGCATCGCCACGTCCGGCCGCAAAAGGGACTTCGATCTCAACACCAGCAGCTTTGGCAGCCTGTTCAACGGCAGCAGAACCACCCAGGACAATCAGGTCCGCAATGCTGACAGGTTTGCCAAACGTTTTCTGTATATTTTCCAGCACTGCGAGCACTTTTTGTAACCGGGCCGGCTCATTGCCCACCCAGTCTTTTTGTGGCGCTAACCGGATACGTGCGCCGTTGGCACCGCCACGGTAATCTGAACCGCGGAACGTCCGCGCACTGTCCCAAGCGGTGGCGACCAGCTCTGAGGTGGTCAGGCCACTGGCCAGGATGTGTGCTTTTAAAGCGGCAATATCTGCTTCGCTCAGGGTAACATTGCCTGCCGGTACCGGGTCTTGCCAGATCAGTTCTTCTTGTGGCACATCCGGGCCGATATAGCGGGCTTTAGGGCCCATATCACGGTGCGTCAGCTTGAACCAGGCACGTGCAAACACTTCTGAAAAATAGGCCTGGTCATCGCGGAAGCGTTCGGAAATCTTGCGATACACCGGGTCTTTAATCAGTGCCATGTCGGCATCGGTCATGATGGGGTTATAGCGTATGCTTGGGTCCTCAACATCGACAGGTTTGTCTTCTTCCTTGATGTTCACAGGCTCCCATTGCCATGCGCCCGCCGGGCTCTTTCGGAGTTCCCAGTCGTGGTTAAACAGCATGGCAAAATAACCGTTATCCCATTTTGTCGGGTGTGTGGTCCAGGCACCTTCAATACCGCTGGTCACTGCATCACGGCCAATGCCGCGGGTGGTGGTGTTATTCCAGCCCATGCCTTGTTCATGCACATCGGCAGCTTCCGGGTTTGCCCCTAAATGACTGGCCTGGCCATTGCCGTGTGCTTTACCCACTGTATGCCCACCGGCGGTCAATGCGACTGTTTCTTCGTCATTCATGGCCATCCGTTCAAACGTCACTCGCATATCCTGCGCAGTTTTGAGCGGGTCTGGGTTACCATCCACCCCTTCAGGGTTCACATAAATCAGGCCCATCATCACAGCGGCTAATGGGTTTTCAAGATCACGCTCGCCGGAGTAACGGCTGCCTTCGCTGCCGGTTTTTGCCAGCCATTCTGTTTCGTTGCCCCAGTAAATGTCTTTTTCCGGATGCCAGATATCCTCACGGCCAAAGGCAAAACCAAAGGTTTTCAGCCCCATAGACTCATAAGCAATTGTCCCCGCCAGCGTAATCAAATCGGCCCAAGACAGTTTATTGCCGTATTTTTTCTTGATCGGCCACAGCAAGCGGCGCGCTTTGTCGAGGTTCACGTTATCTGGCCAGCTATTGAGCGGCGCAAAACGCTGGTTCCCTGTCCCGGCACCGCCGCGGCCGTCGGCCACACGATAGGTACCCGCAGCATGCCAGGTCAGGCGAATCATCAGGCCGCCATAATGGCCCCAGTCTGCTGGCCACCAGGCTTGGCTAGTAGTCATCAATGCGTGCAGATCTTTTTTTACTGCGGCGACATCTAGCGTAGCGACTTCTTTTCGGTAATCAAATGCCTCGCCCAACGGGTTGGTTTTGCGATCTTGCTGATGCAAAATATCCAAATTGAGGGCATTTGGCCACCAGTTCATCGTAGATTTTTGATGTGTGCTGTTTGCACCATGCATCACAGGGCATTGTCCTGCTGCAGCATGTTGATTTTTCTCCATGTCTTTGCTCCTTATTGTGCGTATCGCCAGAAACATTAAACTCGTACTGACGAGTGTTGAAAATATCTGATTTTGCTACTTTTAACGATCTATTTCGAACATTACTGATTTTAATGATCAATCTCTCATGCTAATAACTAGCTGCATAGGCTGCGAGCATT
>CAKZJM010000090.1 GCA_936943315.1 uncultured Methylophilus sp.
GAGTTTAGTGCCAACAACAAACTGGAAGGCACGCAGAATGATATTGATTTCATTCTCGATATCCCGGTACAGTTGACGGTGGAGCTTGGCCGTACCAAAATCTCAATCAAGAACCTGCTGCAACTGGCGCAAGGTTCGGTGGTTGAGCTGGATGGCATGGCTGGTGAACCGATGGATGTGCTTGTGAACGGCTGCCTGATCGCCCAGGGCGAGGTGGTGGTGGTCAATGACAAGTTTGGTATCCGCCTGACAGACATCATTACGCCAGCTGAACGTATCCGTAAACTAAACCGTTAATTCTACTGTTTGATTAAATCACCATGAAGTCTTGCAGCAAGTGGTTGTTCACCCTAATGGGGAGTCTTGTGACCAGTGGGTGGGCATGGGCAGCGACGCCTGCGACCACGGCCACTGCGGTGCCTAGTGCCGGAGATAGCCTGGGCCGCATGGTGTTTGGCACGCTGGTTGTCTTACTGGTGATTGCTGCGATCGCCTGGATTTTAAGGCGCGTGATGCCAGGGCAGGCCCTGTCACAACGTGGCGTCATTAAACAAGTCGGTGGTTTGCAACTGGGCCCGCGCGAACGCGTGGTGGTACTGGAAGTGGCAGGCCGCTGGCTGGTGGTTGGCATCAATGCCGGGCAAATGACCGCCCTCGGTGAAGTTGATCCGATTGTCGCTGAGTCACCCTCAGTAGAAGAGGGCACTGCGGCCTCTGCACCAGGGATAGATCCTGAAGCTTCATTTGCTGTACGCTTGCAGCAAGCCATGCAAGCCACCCTCAGCCAAACCGTCAAATCCTTCAAAAACAAGCCTTGAGTCGTTCATTTCCGACCTTTGATTTTGCCTGACCGGGCGTACTATACCCTCACTTATTGATGATTTGTGCCTGTGGGCGCAAGCAAGTTGCGGGTGTCATGACATGCGGTTTTTTCCAGGTTTAAAGTCTATTCTGTCTTTGTTGCTGCCAGCGGGCCTGATTTGGGCATGGCCACTGTTTGCCGGTGCAGCCGAAGGCTTGCCGATTGGTACCGTGACCCCGGCAGCTGGTGGTGGCCAGGACTATACCCTCAGCCTGCAAACCCTCATTTTACTGACCTCGCTGACGTTTATTCCGGCAGCCATGCTCATGATGACCGGGTTTACCCGTATCGTCATCGTACTTTCCTTGCTGCGTCAGGCCCTGGGTACCCAGTCTGCGCCATCTAACCAGGTCTTGATTGGCCTGGCCCTGTTTATCACCTTTTTTGTCATGGGGCCGGTGTTCGATAAAATTTATACCGATGCTTACCAGCCCTTGTCTGAAAGCAAAATCACCATGCAAGAAGCCTTGCAACGGGGCGTGCTGCCCTTAAAAGGCTTTATGCTCAAACAAACCCGCGAGAGTGACCTGGCCATGTTTGCCAATATGGCGCATACCGAAACTATCCAGACACCAGAAGAAGTTCCGCTCAGGATATTAGTGCCAGCCTTTATGACCAGTGAGCTGAAAACGGCCTTTCAGATCGGCTTTGCCATTTATATCCCGTTTTTGATTATTGATATGGTGGTAGCCAGTATTCTGATGGCGATGGGCATGATGATGATGTCGCCTTCTATTGTCTCGTTACCCTTCAAACTCATGCTGTTTGTGCTGGTCGATGGCTGGCAACTCATTTTGGGTTCGCTGGCGCAAAGTTTTGTGATTTAAACCTTAATGTTTCAGGAGTAAACCATGAGTCCCGAACAAGTCGTGTCTTTGGGCAGTGAAGCCATGCAAACCACCTTAATGGTAGCGGCGCCGGTCTTGGGTACCGCGCTGATGATTGGTTTGATTGTCAGTATTTTTCAGGCAGCCACCCAGATCAACGAACAAACGCTGTCGTTTATCCCTAAACTGGTCGGAGTCATGGCGGTCTTGATCTTGGCCGGGCACTGGATGCTGATGACGATGGTGGACTACATGCATCATGTGTTTACCATGATTCCGCAAATGGTGAATTAAACCCAAACTGATACCGAGCACTTTACGCGATGCTGAATATCCATGCGTCTGATCTGCAATTGTGGATTGTCCAGTTACTGTGGCCGCTGACCCGGATATTAGGCTGCCTGGCCGTCGTACCACTGTTTAGCCATCCCTCTATCCCCAAACGTATCAAACTGGCCATTGGCTTTGTGATCACGCTGGCGATTGTGCCTTCTATCCAGGTGCCACCGATTGAGGTGTTTTCCTGGCAGGGGATGCTGTCATTACTTGCACAATTCCTGATTGGTATCAGCATGGGCTTTGTCATGCGGCTGTTATTCACCGCGGTGGAAATGGCCGGGTTTATGATGGGGATGAGTATGGGGCTGGGGTTTGCCAGCTTTTACGATCCTCAGGCCCAGGGCCAAACCATTGCAGTGGGACAGTTTTTGACCATGCTGGCGCTGTTGGTGTTTATGAGCCTGGACGGGCACCTGATAGTGGTGGCGGTGATGTTGCAAAGTTTTGAAACCATGCCGATAGGGCTGGAGCACTGGCAACTCAATAGCCAGAGCATTGCCACGCTGGGCGGACATATTTTTTCACAAGGGTTGATGCTGTCGCTGCCCGTGGTAGCCAGCTTGCTGATTACCAACATGGCTTTGGGCATCCTCACCAAGGCGGCACCGCAATTTAATATTTTCGGTATCGGCTTCCCGATTACCATCTCGGTGGGGTTCTTGATGACGCTGCTGAGCTTGCCCGCGTTAGTGAGTCCGGTGAACCGCTGGCTGGTAGATGCGCAGCAACTTATGTTACAAGTGCTGCGCTAGTGATTGCGTGTTTTAAGAAATCAGGCTGAACAGCGAGATATTCGAAGTGGCTACAAACGCTTTTTGTGCCGCCTGCAAGATGGTGGTTTTCTTGGAAATATCCGACAGGGCCTGTGCATAATCCAGATCCTGCAACTTGGAAATAGACTCATCATATTGCAAGTCCAAGCTGTCACCGGTGGTATTCAAGGTGTCCACCAGATTCAGGCTGCTGCCAATTTCAGAACGCGTGTTCAGCACTCTATTCAGCGAATCCTGCATGTTATCGATGCTGGT
>CAKZJM010000091.1 GCA_936943315.1 uncultured Methylophilus sp.
ATTGTGGTCGCTAGAACGGGAGAAGTTATCAATGGCGATGCCGCCACGGGCGCCGATGGCCAGGCCAGATTCACGTGCCAGTTCATCGCGTGGACGGATACCGGCAGAAAACACAATCATGTCGGTTTCCAGCCAGGTCTCATCAAAAAACACCATGCGGTGACGCGCTGTCGCACCATCCACAATCGCTGTCGTGTTACGGCTGGTGTGCACATGCACGCCCAGTTCTTCAATCTTGCTGCGCAGCACTTTGCCGCCTGCTTCGTCCACTTGCACCGCCATCAACCGGGGAGCGAATTCGACGACGTGGGTTTCCAGGCCCATGTCTTTCAAGGCTTTGGCACATTCCAGACCAAGCAGGCCACCGCCAACCACCACGCCACTTTTGGCGGTTTTACCTGCGGCTGTCATGGCTTCCAGATCTTCAATGGTGCGGTAGACAAAACAGTTCTCCCGGTCGCGCCCGGCGACAGATGGCACGAATGGGTAAGAGCCGGTCGCCAGTACCAGTTTGTCGTAGGGCAGGATAGTGTTGTCTGTCAGCGTGACGGTATGCTGGTGACGGTCAATCTGGCTGACGCGGGCGTTGAGGCGCAACTCCAGGCCAGGGCGGTCATAAAAACCGGGTTCGACCAATGACAGGTCTTCAGCCGTGCTGCCGGAGAAAAAGCTGGAAAGGTGTACACGGTCATAAGCAGGCCGTGGCTCTTCGCCTAATACGGTGACTTGTAGCTGCGCCGCTTGCAGGTCAGGGTGGCGTTTCACCAGCTCCTGCATAAAATAATGTCCTACCATGCCGTTGCCGACGATGACGATGCGGGTAAGTTGATTCATCATGTGTTTCCTATTATGAGCAAGCATGTGCGTGGTCGTTGTGTTGCCATAAACATGCGTTGCGATTGACCCAAGTGTTTACCAGGCCTAAAAACGAAAAAAGGCGTCCATAGCTTATGCCGCAAATGCTGGATGCAATGCTGCGGATAAGCTATGGACGCCGTTGTCCATTTGAGGGATGCCCTACTTAAAGAATCCCTCTTGTTAAAAATGTCCCTCTTCAATCAAGAGGAGTCAATGCTTGAAAAGCAATTGATATGCCAATCTGAAGGCGAGAGATGCTTTTTAGCGTTTTAAATGGCGTAAGTGGTTGTTATGTAAGTATTTTAAATGCGTGGAATATGCCCTCTTTTGTCTCATTCTGGGGGGTGGCACGCCTGTCAGGGTTCGCACCGTGCACGCTAATGATGCAAATCGCCTTCATTGCACCAGAATTGATCTTTTGGGGATGCGACTAGGAATGAGGCAGGGGATGCGTCAGTTTTCGCCATTGCTGACCTCGTCAGCAGTGTGAGTTGACTAGGAGATAAAGAGCAAATACACCAGTAGCAGATTGATCAGCAGTGAGCACACAGCCAGCCATTGCCATTTCACCAGTCGTGCGCGTGCAATGAGCGGGGTACGTGGAATCGCAATCGACTTTAATTCGCCATGCTCAAGCGCCAGCAACATTTCTTCTGCGGTTTCAAAACGGTCGGCCGGTTTTCTGACAATCGCCTTCAGAATAATGTTTTCCAGCCAGGCCGGAATTTCTGGCCGGTAACGGCTGGGCCGGATGGGTTCGCCAAACCGCGGCGACTGGAAGGGCTCTACTTCGCCATAAGGATATTTGCGTGTCAGCAGGTGGTACAAGGTGACGCCCGCCGCATAAATGTCCGCTTGCCTGTCCGCGACCTTGCCATCAAACAGCTCAGGGGACATAAAACTGGGGGTGCCCGGATTTTCCATTTGCTCAGGCATGGGCAGAGTGGGGTTGAGAGCCACGCCAAGATCAAGGATACGCAGGCGATTATCACTGCCAATATGAATATTGGCGGGTTTGATATCGCGGTGCACGATATTGAGACGGTGCAACATGCTGAGCCCGCGTAATAAATCCTGGCCGATATTGGCCACGCCGTTCATCGTAAAGTGGTGTCCTGCATCCAGCCGTTGCTGCAAGGTCGCACCTTCATGCCAGGTCATGACGTAATAAAGATAGTGCCGTTGCTCTCTGGTGAGTGGCAGTATTTGCGGGACACATTGCGACACGACGCGCTTAGCCAGCCACTCTTCATTCAATAAGGCTTCACAGCTTTCTGTATCATCAGCGCGCGCAGGTTGCAGGGTTTTTAATACGAATAGTTGCCCGGCAGTGTTTTTAACCTGATACAGAATGCTGACGCGGGAATCATGAATGATCTTGGTGACCGTGAATTCATCTATCTGGCTGCCAACCGTCAGTTTTGCCGGGAGCGGCAACTGGTGAGCGTCCGCCAGCATATCGGTCAGATGATCTTGGCCGATGCTTTCAATACTCACCACGACGGCAGAGGCGTTGTCCGGGCTGCCTTTTTCTATCGCCAGTTGGGTCAGGTGACCGGCCACCATTTGCGGTGAACGGTATAGCATCAATGCTTTGTGAATTTCCGCATTGCCCAATGCCGACCATACGCCATCACTGAGAATCACATAGATATCCCCGGGTTGCAGCAGGCCTTCGGCATAATCCACCGTTAATTGGTCGTCCAGGCCAACAGCCCGTTTGAGCACATGGCGCATATCCGGCCTGTCCCACACATGGTCAGCCGTGAGTTGCTCCAGGCATTGTTCGCGCAGACGGTAAATACGGGTGTCACCCACATGCGCCAGCACATAACGCTGGCCGCGTAACACCAGCATGGATAAAGTCGTCGCCATGCCGGCCATCTGGCTATGCTTGCGTGCGTGGGATAACACCCATTGATTGGCTGCCTGAACGACTTTGTCCAAAGCATGTTGAACAGTCCAGGTGTCAGGCGTGGCGTAGTAGTCCGCCGAGACCGTTCTCGCCGTCATTTCTGCCGCCTCTGCGCCACCAGCACCGCCGCTGACGCCATCGGCAACCAGCATGAGTGCGCCTTTGATGGCCAGCTGGGAAGCAGCAGGCGTCACCACCGTCACGTAATCTTCGTTACGCGGCCGCGGCCCTGTCAAGCTGCTTTCACCTACGGTAAAGACCAGGCTCATATGTGCATCATATTATTACAATCGTCAGTGTGGTTATATCTTGGTGGTTATACCTTGGCAGCGGTGACACTGGCTGCACCCCAGGTGGTCCGCCAACGGTTTTTAACGCCAGTCAGGCCGATAAGTGCCAGTAATGCCAATCCGGCAAAGATGGTTAAGCCAAGCTGGTAGCTGCCAGTGATTTGTTTGGAATAACCCAGGCTGGAGGCCAGGTAAAAACCACCCACGCCGCCTGCCATCCCCACTAAACCGGTCATGACGCCAATCTCTTTACGGAAACGCTGTGGGACTAATTGAAACACAGCACCATTGCCCATGCCAAGCGAAGCCATGGCCAAGACCACTACGCCCAGGCCTGTTGCCTGGCTATCCATCCCCAAACTCAGGATGAACAGGAAAGCGGCAGCAAGCACATACATTGTGCTCAGCGTGCGGATGCCGCCGATACGGTCTGCCAGCAAACCACCAATCGGGCGCACCAGTGAGCCGGCAAACACACAGGCCGCGGTGAAGTAGCCCGCATGCACAGGATCCAGACCATACTGGTCATGGAAATAGATCGTCAGCGAAGAGGCCATGCCGACAAAGCCCCCAAACGTCACACTGTAAAACAGCATAAACCACCATGCGTCCTTGTCTTTGAGGACGGAGAGATATTGCGATAACGATTTAGGTGCCGGTGTATCTGGGGCATCTTTTGCCATCGCAGTATACACAATCAATGCCAGCAACAGCGGGATGAGTGCCAGCCCAAACACATTGTTCCAGCCAAACGCCACGGCCAAACCAGGGGCGAATAAGGCCGCCAGCGCAGTGCCTGAGTTGCCTGCACCTGCAATGCCCAGGGCGGTGCCTTGATGTTCAGGCGGATACCAGCGGGAGGCCAGTGGCAAGGCCACGGCAAACGCTGCACCGGCAAAGCCCAAAAACACGCCGAGCAACAAGGCTTGTTGATAAGTGTGTACGCCATGCAACCAGGCAGTGAGCAATGCTGCCAGTACGATGACCTGGCCAATCAGACCTGCTTTTTTAGGTTTAAGCTGGTCCACGAGTACGCCCATGACAATACGTAACAAGGCGCCTGTCAGCACCGGGGTGGCCACCATCAGGCCCTTTTGTGCCGGGTTTAATTGCAGGTCACTGGCAATTTGCACTGCGAGTGGCCCGAGCATGACCCAGACCATGAAACTCAGGTCAAAATAAAAAAACGCTGAAAATAGGGTAGGCTTGTGGCCTACCTCCCAAAAACTCTTTTTCATCTGTCTCTCCGGTAGTCTATATAAGAGGTTGTTGTGAGCGTGCCGGCCATTGGATGTGCATCAAGGCACGCTTTAAATTTAAGCTGCATGGGCCTGGTTGAGCCAGGATTGCAGGGTTTGTTGCCAGTATGGCGCTTGTTCTGTGCGCTTGGCTAATGTCACTACTTCGCCGACGATAATAATGGCTGGACTTTTCATCTTGGCGCTATGAGCTTCATAGGGCATGGCTTGTATAGACGAGATCACTGAACGCTGATCGTCGCGAGTCCCGTTTTCGACCACCATACACGGCATTTCTGCCGACATCCCGGCCTCCATCAGTGCGCGAGAAATCTCAGGCAAATGTTTTAAACCCATGTAAATCACCAGCGTGGTATTCGATGCAACCAGCGCTTGCCAGGGCAGGGGGCTGCCATCCTGCGTATGGCCGGTCACAAAAGTGACGCCATGGTTCAAGCCTCTATGTGTCACAGGCACCTCCATGCTGGCACAGGCGGCGATGCCACTGGTCATGCCGGGGATAATCTCATAAGGCACATTCGCTGCACGCAATGCCAGCATTTCTTCACCACCACGCCCAAACACAAAGGGGTCGCCGCCCTTGAGACGGACCACCACTTGTCCCTGTTCGGCCAGGGCCACCAGCATGCGGTTAATAAAATGCTGCGGGGTAGACTTGCAGCCG
>CAKZJM010000092.1 GCA_936943315.1 uncultured Methylophilus sp.
AGGTTAAGCGCCATCTTGAATTTGCCTGCGGCGCGCGCCTGTTCTTTCTGGCGCGCCATGGCGGCATCAAATCCGGCGGTATCGACAGTCACGCCACGTTCGCGGCAAATGTCTGCAGTCAAATCCAGTGGGAAGCCAAAAGTGTCATGCAATTTGAAAGCCAGGTCGCCATTGAATACAGCGGGCTTGGTTGCCAGTTCGGCTTCCAGAATCTGCATCCCGTTTTCAATGGTCTCAAAAAAGCGGTCTTCTTCCTGCTTGAGGATATCCGTTACGCGTGCCTGGCTGCTGGTCAACTCAGGGTAGGCTTCGCCCATTTCAGCCACCAGGTCTGGCACCAATTTATGGAAAAATGCGGTGCGACAGCCTAACTTGTAGCCATGACGGATGGCACGGCGGATAATACGGCGCAGCACATAGCCACGGCCTTCATTACCAGGAATCACGCCATCGGCGATGAGGAAGGAACAGGCGCGGATATGATCGGCCAACACTTTGAGTGAAGGGCTGTCCACATCGGCAGTATGCGTTTCGCGCGCTGCCGCTTTGATCAATGCCTGGAACAAATCAATTTCGTAGTTGGCATGCACACCTTGCAGCACGGCAGAGATACGCTCAAGACCCATGCCAGTGTCTACCGATGGTTTAGGCAGTGGATGCATCACCCCCGCTTCGTCGCGGTTAAACTGCATGAATACGTTGTTCCAGATTTCGATAAAGCGGTCACCATCTTCGTCAGGTGATCCTGGCGGGCCTCCAGGAATATGGGCACCGTGATCATAAAAAATCTCGGTACACGGTCCGCAGGGGCCAGTATCGCCCATCATCCAGAAGTTATCAGACGCGTAACGTGCCCCTTTGTTGTCGCCAATGCGCACAATCTTGTCGGCAGGCACGCCAACTTCTTTGTTCCAAATGTCGTAGGCTTCGTCATCCTCAGCGTAAACCGTCACCATCAGGCGCTCTTTAGGCAAAGCATAGACCTCGGTCAGCAGCTCCCAGGCAAAGGTGATGGCATCCCGCTTGAAATAATCACCAAAGCTGAAGTTACCCAGCATCTCGAAGAAGGTATGGTGACGCGCGGTGTAACCGACGTTTTCAAGGTCGTTGTGCTTACCACCGGCACGCACGCATTTTTGTGCGGTCGCGGCACGCGTATAAGCACGTTTGTCAAAGCCCAGAAACACGTCTTTAAACTGGTTCATGCCGGCGTTGGTAAACAGCAAGGTGGGGTCACCGTGCGGCACCAGCGAACTGGAAGCCACCACCTGGTGGCCTTTGGAAGCAAAAAAATCCAGGAAGGCCTGGCGGATTTGCTTGCTGGAAGGCTTGCTTCCGTAACTAACTGTCGTCTTCTGGACTGTCATCTTCTGCGTGTCTACTCAAAATTTGTTTAATGACTTCAAACGTAAAACCCCGACTCTGTAAAAAACGGGCCTGTTTTGCCCATTCCTCGCGCGTTATCGGGGCTGCTTTAAACTTTTTGCGCCAGACTTCGCTGGCGCGTTCAACTTCACTCTCTTGCAATCCGGCAACGGCTTCAGCGATCAAGGTGTCGTTGACCCCTTTTTCGCGCAACTCGTGTGCCACCCGCGCCGCGCCAAACTTTGCCTGCCGCGCATGCACCATCTGCTCTGTGTAGCGCGCATCGCTTAACCAGCCGCGTGCTTGAAAATCGGCAATCAAGGCTGGCAGATCATCTTCTTCACTTGCGTAAGCCTTCAGCTTTTGAGCCAGCTCAGCGGCCGAATACTCGCGTTTGCTTAACAGCTCAAGCGCACGCTGGCGCAGGGATTTCTCCAATGCCTGCCGCAAGGGAGTTAATCGTCCTCACTTCTGGCAGCGGTCATGCTATCTGCCAGCACATTGGAGTTATCACGGATCTTGGCTTCAATCTCGGCGGCAATCGCTGGATTCTCGCGCAGGAATTCCTTGGCGTTTTCTTTACCCTGACCAATTTTCTCACCGTTATAGCTATACCAGGCACCGGACTTCTCAACCAGTTTCAGGTTGGTCCCCAGTTCAATCACTTCGCCCAGGCGGGAAATGCCTTCGCCGTACATGATGTCAAACTCGGCTTGTTTGAACGGTGGCGCGACCTTGTTTTTGATGACTTTCACCTTGGTCTCGGAGCCAATCACTTCATCGCCTTTTTTAATCGCACCGGTACGGCGGATATCCAGACGGACAGAAGAATAGAATTTAAGCGCGTTACCACCGGTAGTGGTTTCGGGGTTACCGAACATGACGCCGATTTTCATGCGGATCTGGTTAATAAAAATCACCAGCGTATTGGTACGCTTGATGTTACCCGTCAGTTTACGCAGCGCTTGCGACATCAAACGGGCTTGCAGGCCCATGTGGCTGTCGCCCATTTCACC
>CAKZJM010000093.1 GCA_936943315.1 uncultured Methylophilus sp.
CAATCAAGCATGGGATTCAAATAAAAATATTGAAAAGCGATGCCCAGGCCAAATCATTTTTGTTGAAGCTTGATGAAAATACCGCCATTCCGTATCACGACCATCAAAAAAATGAAGAAACCTTTGTGATCGATGGTGAGGTCTGGCTGGATGGGATTTTCTGTAAAAACGGTGATTATCACTTTGCCGGAGCGGGCACCTTTCATAAAGAAATCCGCACCGAAAACGGGTGTACGCTGTTGATTAAGACTTATTGATCAGTCCTAAAAATGAAAGTCATTTTTCTTATCCTGATCATGGCCGCATCAACCTTCTTATCGTCATCACCCTGTTTTGCAACAAACGATTTCAAGGCGCCGGTGTGGCAAATTGGCGGGCATCTGCAAACGATCGTGCCTTCGATCTTTCCGCAAGTGCCAAAGCAAACCTACTTTAGGGAGCGGTGGGAGCTCGCTGATGGTGACTTTGTAGATGTCGACTGGACAGAGCCGCCCGAACATGTGGATAAAGCGCAACACAAACCCGTGCTTGTGCTGTTCCACGGGTTAGAGGGCAGCTCGCAAAGTCATTATGCACGGGTGATCATGTCTTCTGCAAAACAACGCGGTTGGCTTGGTGTGGTGGTGCATTTTCGCGGTTGTTCAGGCGAGCCTAATAGAATGCCTCGTGTGTACTATGCCGGGGATGCTGAAGAGATCAATACGTTTATTTCAATCATTCATCAAAAACTGCCTGACCATCCCCTATATGCGGCGGGTGTTTCCCTGGGAGGCAATGCGTTGTTGAAATGGCTGGGGCAATATCCGGGGAATGCAAGTCGCTTAGTCAAAGCGGCGGCGGCTATTTCTGCGCCGATCAATTTGAAAGAAACCGCGCATAGCCTGGATAAAGGTGTGAATTACTTGATATACAGTAAACACTTTGTCGCCACGATGAAACCAAAAGCCTTGCAAATGGCTCAGCGGTTTCCTGAGTATTTGGATGCATCGCGTATTCAGGCCGCCAGCACGGTGCAAGACATGGATAATGCGGTCACGTCGGTGTTATTTGGTGCAAAGAATGCTGACGAATACTACGACGTGAACGCGTCTAAACCGTGGTTGCTCAGTATACAAACCGACACATTAATTTTAAATGCCAAGAATGATCCTTTTGTGCCCTTTGAAACCTTGCCCTCACCGGCAGAAGTCTCAAGCACCGTCCGTCTCGATTACCAGACAGAGGGCGGGCATGCGGGATTTTATGGCCATGGTGATCAAAAAACGCCATGGCTGGCAGAGAGAATATTCAGCTTTTTTGATGCAGCACGGCTTTCACAACCAGACGCACTTCCAGATGCAATGATAGACCCGCTTATCCAGTTTCATCCCGCCTCACTTTATCAATAACCTCCCAGCCTGATTCGTTAAGACGCCTGTTTGATCTCATTTTCCATTGAATCATCAGGGA
>CAKZJM010000094.1 GCA_936943315.1 uncultured Methylophilus sp.
CATCATCAGCCATGATCTTTTGTACCAGCTCCTGTTTGCGCGCATGCAACTCAGGAGACAATGTTTCGGCAGCTAAGCGCATATTCTGTTCCAGGGTCTTTACCACTTCAATTTTGAGCATGTAAGACTGCTCAAGCTCGGTGACCTTTTCCCAGGCATTGTTCCTGGCGGCAATCAGCATCTGCTCCATCAGTTTAGCTGCAGATTCATAGGTATTAATCAGGGCTTGTGACATATTTAAGCTCCGGCAGCGGCCAAATGCTTGGCTTGCCCGATGTGTTGTAATTCTTGCGTTTTTTGAGCGACCATTTGTCCCAGGGACATATCGGCCTGTACGGGACGGGCAACGGCAGATTTCTCCAGGGTTTCCCATGCGCCTTTCAATTCCATCAGCAGTTGCTGGATTTCTTGTACTTTTTTCGCATCCTGGCGCACACTGGCTTCCATCAGGCTACGGGTCATGTATTGGTAGAGCTGGTCCAGGTTTTGGGCGATGTCGCCACCGGCACGTTTGTCCAGACAGGTACGCAAGCCACTATCGACGATGGTGACCGCCTGGGTCAGGTATTCGCCTTTTTTGGCGATATCATGCTGGGCCATGGCTTGTTGCGCTTTAATGCAGGCAGTGATCGCACCGTCATACAACATCACAATCAGCTTCAATGGGCTCGCATCCACCACACCGGTTTCCAACCCGACGCTTGCATAAGCATTGACACCTAATTTCTTCATCCCGAACATTTTTCACTCCGTATTCTGCTTAAAAGCGTATGGTTTAGATAAATCGCCAGCCACTCTCTGCAGATCACTCCCAGACCGTTAACCGTTTGCGCTGATGGCAGCCAGTTGTGAAGTCAGGGAACTGCTAGTGCTTTGCAAACTACTGAGCAAGGCGTCCAATTTTGCATACTGGGCTCTGTAACGTGCTTCAATAGAAGGCAGCTTGGCATTAATATCATCGGCCTTTTTATTCAAATCTTTAATCGAAGAGTTCAATCCATCCGTTTTTGTGGTCAATGCACCATCCGTGTCCAGCCAGGAGCCCAAAATGCTGCTCAGTTCGCCCGCCAGGCCCTTGCTGAACGTGATCGTGCCACGGCTGCCCGTTGCAGTGCCTGTAACACTGATTTGCAGGCCATAGCTGGCATTACCGCTGCCGCCTGTGAGCACAGACCCCGTGGTATTTGCCGTGACGCCATTGATCGTGCCAATCGCATTGACGCCACTGCCGCCTAACTGCGTAATATTCACGGCATACGTGCCTGACGCCGTATCGGTTTTACTACTGATATAACTGACCTGGGGATCGGTAGTGGTGGCAGACGGTGAAAATAACTTGGCCACATCACTGACGTTCGTCGTAATGGCTTTTTGCAGCTTGGTACTGTCGAGCGATAATGACCCGTCAGTGCCCATGGACACCCCGATATCCGACAATGTTTTATACGTCGTTGCCGTAGGAGATGAGGCCGACAGCATCGATTTTAGCTTGACCATCATATTGCGCACGGTCGAATCACCGAGCAGCACACCGTTGGAACTGGAGCCTGCAGATACAAATTTGGTCAGGCTGCGCATGCTGGTGTTCAAGGAATTATAAGCATCGACAAAACTTTGTACCGAGCTCTGGATGGTATCCGTATCTGTGGCGACGCTGAGCGCGTTGCTGGTCGAAGTGACGCCCTTGAGCGTCAGGGTAACGCCCTGAATCACGTCAGAAATGGTATTGGTTGGCTTGCTGATGCTCATGCCGTCGACATTGAGCAAGGCATTTTTTGCCGCCATCATCTGCGTCATATTGTTACTGCTCGCCAATGGGTCGTACGCCAGGGCAGATAAGCCGCTGGCATCCGTATTATTACCATCGTCATCGGTTGCCGAAATTTTCAGGCTGTTGACTTCGCCCGTGTCCTTGGAGGTCACCACCAGGCGGTTGCCACTGCCATCATTGACAATAGATGCAGTGACAGAGGCATTTTTGGCATTGATCGCATCGCGGATACCCGCCAGCGTATTATTGCTACTGGTGATGTCTACGACGATATCGGTCTTGCTGCTATTGGCTGTAAATGAAGCCGGTGTCGAACCTGCCGCAGCGGTATACGTGCCAAATGAGATGGTGAGTTTGCCGGTGCCAACCGTGTCCGTCGTGCTGCTGTAAGCCGCCGAGGCTAACTTTTGTGACGTCGCCAACTGGCTGACGGTCACATTGTAGTTGCCATTCACAGCCGTACCGTCAGCGGTCGCGCTGATTGTCGTGCTATCACTGGCAGTCACCGATTGCGCATTAAACTTGGCAGCTGTCGCCAGTTTATCTACCGCAGTTTGAAACGTGCTTAATCCGCTTTTGAGCGTGCTGTAAGCGGACAATTTGGTATTGTAAGACGATATCTTGGTTTTAATATCAGTGAGAGGTTGCTGCTCAATCTGCATTTGCGCAGTGACGAGTGAGTCAATGGGCAAGCCTGAGGCGCCTGTAGAGGATACAATCGATGCCATTCCTAATCTCCCGACC
>CAKZJM010000095.1 GCA_936943315.1 uncultured Methylophilus sp.
AGGGATCGGATGCGCACAAAGCTTCCGTCACCGGCGATACGGTGGGCGACCCCTACAAAGACACTGCAGGCCCCGCCGTGAACCCGCTGATCAAGATCATCAATATTGTCGCGCTGTTAATCGTGCCTTTACTGCATTAAGCAACACCGCTTCAAAATAAAAAAGTCGGCCTGAGCCGACTTTTTTTCATGCATGGTTCATATTAGAACGCAGGCTTCACTTCTGCCTCGTTATAACGAACGACACCGTCCGTGATTTCCTTGTGCGCATCTTCAATGCCAACCCAACCTTCAATCTTCACCCACTTACCTTTATCCAGGTCTTTGTAATGCTCAAAGAAATGGGCAATCATGTCCAGACGCCAAGGAGAGACATCGCTCAATGTTTTCTGGTAGGCATACAAACCACATACTTTTTCGATAGGCACCGCCAGCACTTTGGCATCACCACCCGCTTCGTCGGTCATTTTGAGCATACCCAAGGCACGGCAGCGCACAACAACACCAGGCAACAACGGCACAGGCGTAATCACCAGCACATCCACAGGGTCTCCATCGTCGCCCAACGTGTGAGGGATGTAGCCATAGTTACATGGATACTGCATGGAGGTCCCCATGAAGCGATCGACAAACAGCGCGCCACTTTCCTTGTCTACTTCATATTTGACCGGGTCGCCATTGGCCGGAATTTCGATAATGACGTTAAAGTCGTGCGGTAAATCTTTGCCGCTTGGCACCAAATTCAAAGACATCTTCTCAAACCCATTTCAACAAAAAATCGCCATTATAGGCGAATAATATGAACATACGCTGTCAAACAGCACTATTTTTGATCTTGCTCAGCAGAAGCCATTTCCCGGCAAGCCTGCCTGACACTGACAGGAATCAGCTTGAGCGCCAGGTAAAGCAATAAGGGAATAATCACCAGCTCATCCAGTTGGCCAATCACCGGAATAAAATCGGGGATCAGGTCAAAGGGCAGCACTAAATACCCCAAGGCCAACCAAAGCAAGGCCTTGGCCAGCCAGGGCGTTTGCGGATGTGCGTGCAGGGCCCGGTAAAACGAAACCTCTTGCTTAAACCTGCTGGCTAACGCTGCCAGTTGCGCCCGCAAGCCCATGCTTGCGCCTAGTCGACCTGCAAAGTGCGGCCGGTCAGTTTGGCAAACGCTTCCATATACTTATCAGAAGTACGCTGCGCCACCTCTGCTGGCAGTGCAGGGCCTGGGGCCGTCTTGTCCCAATCGCAACTTTCCAGCCAGTCGCGTACATATTGTTTGTCATAGCTGGGCGGGTTACTGCCCACTTCATACTGGTCTGCGGGCCAGAAGCGTGAAGAGTCCGGCGTCAATACTTCGTCCATGACATGCAACACCCCGTGCTCGTCAACGCCAAACTCAAATTTGGTATCGGCGATAATAATGCCTTTGGTCAGTGCATATTCAGCAGCGCGTGTGTACAAGGCAATGGCAGCTTTTTCAACTTGCGCGGTCAGGTACTTACCAATCAGGGCCTCAACTTGTGCAATGCTGATGTTTTCATCATGCTCACCTACGGCTGCCTTGCTTGAAGGGGTAAACAACGGCGCTGGCAATTGCTGCGCGAGTTGCAACCCAACGGGGAGTGGAATATCACAAACGGTGCCTTTGGCTTTGTACTCTTTCCAGCCACTGCCTACCAGGTAACCGCGCACAATCGCTTCCAGCGGCAAGGCCTTGAGTTTTTTCACCACCACCGCCCGGCCTTTCACCTGCTCCACTTCATCAGGCGCCACCACAGTTTCAGGGGCAATCCCGGTTAAGTGATTGGGCACCACATCTTGCAAGTGCTCAAACCAGAAATTAGCCATTTGCGTCAGCATCGCGCCTTTGTGCTCAATGCCGGTGGGCAAAATCACATCAAAAGCACTCAGCCGATCAGTACTCACCAGCAGCATGGTATTGGCATCGATATCATAGATATCACGCACTTTTCCCTGGTGTAGTTTTTTCAGGCTTTTGATTGAGGTTTCCAGCAACGGCGCACGCATCATGTCTATCACACAAATAAAAACAATATTATAAATGCGCTAAGCCATTGCAGGCGAATAAATTGCTAATCGATCACGCAGCCACCGCCACGTCTTCTGCGGAGGCTGGCAGATTGGTCATCGACAGTTTCGCGTAACCGACATAGCGCGTTAAGCGCAACAGATTGCAGGTATACCCGTATTCATTGTCATACCAGCCAATCACTTTGACAAACGTAGGATCCAGCATGATACCGGCCGTGGCATCAAACACACTGGCGGCTGGATAGCCCCTGAAATCACTGGAAACGACGGCTTCCTCAGTATAAGCCAGTACGCCTTTCAGATCACGCTCGGCGGCATATTGCATGACGACGCAGATTTCTTCATAGGTGGTGTTTTGTTGCAACTCAACCGTCAAGTCAACCACGGAGACATCTGCCGAAGGAATGCGCATGGCCATACCAGTGAGTTTTTTATTCAGGGTAGGAATCACCTTGCCGACCGCCTTGGCAGCACCGGTGGAGGAAGGAATAATGTTATCAAACACGCCACGGCCACCGCGCCAGTCTTTGTTTGAGGTGCCGTCTACTGTTTTTTGCGTCGCGGTTGCGGCATGAATGGTCGTCATCAAGCCACGCTTGACGCCAAAATGGTCATTCAGCACCTTGACGATGGGTGCCAGGCCATTGGTAGTGCAAGAAGCCGCCGAAACAATGTCTTCGCCACGGTAGTGATAGTGATTCACGCCATACACATACATCGGTGTGTCATCTTTACCGGGTGCTGATTGCACGACAATACGTGCCCCGCCTGCAATGTGCGCTGCACAGGTTTCCTGCGTTAAAAACACACCCGTACACTCGACCACCACATCTACCTGCTCAGACTTCCAGTCGATATCTGCCGGATTGGAATGGGCCGTTAACCGGATTTTTTTACCATTGACGACCAAGAAATCGCCCTCTAACTGTGCATCATGCGCCAGCCTGCCGTGCACCGAATCATATTTGAGCATATAGAGCATGTGTTCAGGCGCTTCAATACCATTGATGGCCACCACTTCCATATCTTTAAATTCAGCCTGATTTAAGGCGGCGCGCAACACCATACGCCCAATGCGGCCAAACCCGTTAATACCCACTCGAATGCCCATTTTTGACTCCTTCGCCACGAATAGTAAGGAGATAAGCAATTTTAATGCTAATTTACATGATGCAATTAGACAGCCAGCGCCTGCTTGACTAGAATAGGAATGGCAAACGTTTTAACCATTGTGAGTTTCAACTAGCTGCCGGATACTTTGTGGACATCGCGGAACAATTACTGAGTGGTATTTTGGACACATTGCCACTGCAAATTGCAGTGATCGATGAAGCGAGCAGTATTGTATATGTCAACCAGGCATGGCGGGCATTTGGCCTGTTTTACGGCCTGGAGATGGACACTGACTGGTTTGGCATTCGCTATCTGGACATTTGCACCGCGAATGAAGACACCAACCAACCCCAACTGCTGGAGGGGATTGAGCAGGTACTCAACGGCTCAACTGACCACTTCACCACTGACTATTTATGTCACACGCCCACGCGTCAACCCACCTGGCTGACGCTGAATGTGCAACCGATGCAAACCGCATTGGCAGACAGCAAGCTATTTTTACTCTCACTGACCAATATCACGCACCACAAGCAAACAGAAGACCGCATTTCTGCCCTGACGCTGACTGACCCGTTAACAGGCCTCGCCAACCGCAGGCGGCTGGAGCAGTTTATGCACGACGAATGGTCGCGCGCCATCCGCCATCAATCGAGCCTGAGTGTGATGATGGTCGACGCTGACCACTTTAAACAGCTTAACGACAGCATGGGCCATGCGGCCGGTGACGACTGTTTACGCCAGCTGGCAAATATCCTGAGGAAATACACCAACCGCCCGGGCGACCTGGCGGCGCGTTATGGTGGCGAGGAGTTTGTCCTGGTGCTGGCGCAAACCACGCAACAGGAGGCGGCAAAAATTGCCGAACGCATCCGGCAAAAAGTCATGGCGCTGGATATCCGCTTCGCCGGACACCGCTTGATGACCGTGAGCATAGGCGTTGCGTCTTTGGGATTGAGCCATTCACACCACCAAAAAGAACAACATGCACGCAACCAGTCATTGAATTTCAGTGAGGACGGCAACTTGCTGATTGAGCAGGCAGACAAAGCGTTGTATGTCGCGAAGAAGCAGGGCCGCAACCGGGTAGAAGTGTACGATAAACATCACCGCTTGACTGTCCCGTTATCGGTATAACGCGACAGTCAACGGTGACTAACAGCGTTTAGCTAGCGCGTTCTTCAAGAATAGCCACTGCTGGCAACGTTTTACCCTCGAGGAACTCCAGGAAAGCGCCGCCGGCGGTCGAGATATAAGACACCTTGTCGTAGATGCCGTACTTCTGGATAGCTGCAATCGTGTCACCACCCCCCGCCAGTGTAAACGCCTTGGTTTCTGCAATCGCCTTGGCGATGGTTTTGGTGCCTTCGCCAAACTGGTCAAACTCAAACACCCCAACAGGGCCGTTCCACACCACGGTGCCTGCCTTCATGATGATCTCCACCAGATCAGCGGCAGATTGCGCGCCAATATCAAAAATCATTTCATCTGCGGCCACGTCGGTGGCAGATTTTTTCACCGCAGGCTCATTGGCATCAAACTGCTTGCCGACCACCACATCTTTGGCGATAGGCACGCAGGCACCGCGTGCGGCCATTTTATCCATCAGGCATTTTGCCGTGCCAACCAGATCATCTTCACATAACGATTTACCTACCTCTTGGCCAGAGGCCTTCAGGAAGGTGTTAGCGATGCCGCCGCCCACCACCAGCTGATCCACTTTATCTGACAAACTTTCGAGCACTGTCAGTTTGGTCGACACCTTGGAGCCACCCACAATCGCAACTAACGGACGGGCAGGCGCCAGCAAGGCTTTGCTTAATGCATCCAGCTCTTGCGTCAGCAAGATGCCTGCACAGGCCACGGGCGCAAACTTGGCGATCCCGTGTGTAGATGCTTCTGCGCGGTGCGCCGTGCCAAACGCATCCATGACGAACACATCGCACAGGGCGGCATATTTTTTGGCCAGCTCGTCATTGTTTTTCTTTTCGCCCACATTAAAGCGGCAATTCTCCAGCAAAATAAGCTGGCCGTCTGCGGTGGTCAGGCTGTCTTCAGGCGCATTGGGGGCAAGCCAGTTTTTGACCAGGCGCACAGGCTGGCCTAATAGCTTGCTCATGACATCCGCCACCGGCTGCAATGAATTTTCTTCACTATAAACACCCTCTTCCGGGCGGCCCAGGTGAGAAGTCACCATCACTTTAGCGCCTGCCTTCAGGGCAAACTCGATGGTCGGCATGCTGGCTACAATCCTGGCGTCACTGGTCACCACACCCTCTTTTACCGGCACGTTGAGGTCTGCACGGATAAATACGCGCTTGCCACGCAAATCGAGGTCGGTCATTTTGATAAACTTCATGAAGGTCTCCCTTGAGCGGTCACCGCCGCTTGAATATAAACTGGTCAGGCACCCACCCGTGACATATGCAAACGGGGCCAAGGCCCCGTCAATAATTAAGCAATATGTTGAACCAGGCGTAGCAGGTTACAGGTGTAGCCGTATTCGTTGTCGTACCAACCCACCACTTTCACAAAGGTTGGATCCAGCATGATACCGGCATCAGCGTCAAATACGCTGGCGGCGGCACTGCTGCGGAAATCGCTAGAAACCACTTTTTCATTAGTGAACTCAAGTACGCCTTTTAATTCACCGTCAGCGGCTTTTTGCATGGCCGCACAAATGGCTTCATACGTCGTTTCATGATTGAGCTCTACCGTCAGGTCAACCACTGACACATCGGCGGATGGCACACGCATGGCCATGCCTGTCAGTTTTTTGTTGAGCGAAGGAATCACCTTACCCACCGCCTTGGCAGCACCTGTGCTGGAAGGAATAATGTTTTCAAACACGCTGCGGCCACCGCGCCAATCTTTCTTGGAAGTGCCATCTACTGTCAGTTGTGAAGCAGTTGCAGCATGAATGGTGGTCATCGGGCCACGTTTGATACCAAAGCTATCATGCAACACTTTTGCCAGCGGGGCTAAACCATTGGTCGTGCAGGACGCGGCAGAAATAATGGCCTGGCCAGCATATTCGGTGTGGTTTACACCGTAAACAAACATTGGGGTGTCGTCTTTACCTGGCGCAGATTGCACCACTTTCACTGCACCACCGTTCAGGTGTGACTGGCAGGTATCCAGGGTTAAAAAAGCGCCTGTGGATTCAATCACCACTTCAGCACCACCCTTGCGCCAGTCAATATTGTTAGGGTCGCGTTCGGCAGTCAGTTGTATCGTTTTGCCATTCACCACCAGTGCGCCGTTAACAGCTTCCACCTTGGCATTAAAGCGACCATGTACAGAGTCATACTTGAGCAAATACATCATGTATTCAACATCATACGAACTATTGATGGCAACCACTTCGATATTGCTAAACTCTTGCTGCTCAATGACCGCACGTAACGCCATACGGCCAATACGCCCAAACCCGTTAATGCCTACCTTGACTGACATATGCTCCCCAACATTTGCTTAGAACTAAAACTCAGCATTTTAACCTAAACCACCTATACTGGACAGATTGTAAGTATTTGATTAGATACACGACAAAGCTGAAAGTGATTCACGCATGACAGCACAGATGTATAAATCGTAAAACCATCGAAAGAGAACCATTATGCAAGAGACCATTATCCTCGCAGGCGGCTGCTTTTGGGGCATGCAGGACTTGTTCCGGCGCCTGCCTGGCATTATCCATACCCGCGTCGGCTATACCGGTGGCGAAGTGCCTAATGCCACCTACCGCAACCACGGCAACCATGCCGAAGCAATAGAAATCGTCTATGATCCGGCGCGCATTCAATTGCGGCAGTTACTGGTATTCTTTTTCCAGATTCATGACCCAACTACGCTCAACCGTCAGGGGAATGACCTTGGGCCGTCTTACCGGTCTGCCATTTATTATGCCAACCCGGCACAAAAAGAGATTGCCCAGCAATTGATTGGCGAAATGAACGACTCAGGCATTTGGCCAGGCAAAGTGGTCACCGAAATCACGCCTGCCAGTGAGTTCTGGCTGGCCGAACCAGAACATCAGGATTATCTGGTGAAGTATCCCAACGGCTATACTTGCCACGGCCTCCGGCCCAACTGGATACTGCCTCAGGACCGCGCATCCGCGGTGTGGATGTAAGCCAGACGGCCAAAATGGTGTCCGTTATTCTGGCGTGACGGTCGGCGGCTGCTTTTTGGCAACAGGAGCAGGTTTGCGCGGTTTACCAGGGCGTCTTGAGGAATGATGCAGAAAGGTCGCCAATTCATTGAGTGCCAACTGGTACACCTCGCGCTTGAACTCGATGACATCTTCCAACGGCACCCAATACTCGCTCCAGCGCCAGGCATCAAACTCAGGATGCTCAGTGGCACGCAAAGAAACATCAGAATCCCTGCCGGTCAGTCGCAACAAAAACCAGATTTGCTTTTGGCCTTTATAGCTACCGCGCCACTCACGCTTGACCCAACTGGTCGGCACATCGTAACGCAACCAGTCACGCGTGCGGCCTAAAATTTTGACGTGCTCCGGCTTGAGGCCCACCTCTTCCATCAGCTCACGATACATGGCCTGCTCAGGCGTTTCACCATATTTGATGCCGCCTTGCGGAAACTGCCACGCATGTTCCCTGATACGCTTGCCCCAAAACACCTGATTGTGCGCATTGCATAACACAATCCCGACGTTTGGACGGTATCCATCACGATCTAACATAAAAAACTGCCTTCAATATTTGCTGCAATTTTTTCACACTTTGCCTTTTAATGAAAGGACAACCCGCATGGGTCCACTATAAAAACAAGCAGGTTGCAGACGAAAAAAAAGCTCACCGGAGTGAGCTTTTATCGCATGCTGAAATAATTATGACCTCATGCGACGTGCAGTCAGGCCGCCAATCATCAGCAATCCGGCTAACATCATTGCAGATGTATGGCCTTCCGGAACCGGCGTCACTACCATACTCATGAAAGTGTAGTCAGACTGGTTGTCACAGCTAGGACAGGAAGATTTAGGATAGCCTTTGACTGCTGTGAATACGATACTATCTACTGAACGGAAACCAAATGGATTATTGATTTGCCATGCGCCAGTGCCACCATCAACGGCACCACTACCTAAAGACAATACGGAACCTTCGCCTGTCCACGCAGCACTGTGCACACCAGTTGCAGTCAAGTAATAAGAAGCAGAACCGCCATCAGCAAAACTAACCAACATTTTTGCAACTTCTTTAACATCGCCATACTCTGGGCCATCGAACAATAAAGCCAAGTTCAATGAAGTCACAATCACTTCTTTTGAAAAAGTGCCGGTCAATGTTTCACCAATATCAATTTCCCCATTTGTTCTACCGCCGGAAATACCCACGCCAGTAATGCTATCCTGCGTTTTAGTTTGAAAAGGTGAACTCCCTGTGAAGGTAGCAGTGGTACCATCAGTAAAAGTTTGAGAATAAACGGTTTGACCATTAACAAAATCTGCGCCTAATACGGTACCTACTGTGGTCACCGCATAAGAAGCATTTGCCATGATCAGCATAGAAAACGAGAGCAACATCTTTGCGTAAAATGTTTTATTCATTGCAACTCCTCAGTTGATAATTAAATAGTTATAAATCTTGAGATTGCATTCTATGGCAGAGTCCACCCCCACCAAATAGCCCCTTCGAGCGCAAGGGTCATTTTTTGTCATATTTTTCATATGTTTACAATAAAAAACGGAATGACTACACTTAAGCAACCCACTTAATCCGCCGCTTTGTCAACCCGATCAAATCAAAATCGTTTTATACTCATGCATCTCGAATATTTCCCTGTGATCCGACGTAAATACTCAAGCTTCGCAGCCCACTTTTACGCGTTAGCCTTTGCGGCGATTTTGCTTTCAACCTGGAGCCTCAACAGCACTGCAGGCAACTTGGCATATATCACCAATCAAGGCAGTGACACCGTCTCGGTACTGGATACTCAAAAAAAACAGATCACCCATACAGTTGCAGTGGGCAAAGCGCCCGTCGGCGTGGCCATCGCAGCCAAACAACAACGGGTATACATCAGCAACGCCAACAGCCAGACTGTTTCCGTCATCAATAGCACGACCCAACAAAAAATACAGGAGATCCCCGTTCGCATTCAAGCGGTTGGCATCGCCTTGAGCCGTGATGAGAACACACTGTATGTCGCCGATTGGGGAGGTGAGCAGGTGTTGGCAATCGATACCGCACATCCTGAAAAACAAAAGGCATTTAAGGCAGGCAAAACGCCCTCCGGCATACTGGTCAGTGCAGACAATAAAAAACTCTTTATCGCCAACCGGGACAGCAATGATGTGACTGTGGTGGAGACCAAAACCCTGAAAACCCTGGCCCAGGTGCCCGTCGGGCTACACCCGTTTGCCTTAACGCTCAGCCCAGATGGACGGACCGTATTCGTGGTGAATGTCGTCAGTAATAGCCTGACCTTGCTTGATGTCGATAGTTACCAGTCGAGCACGGTAAAAACCGGCCAACACCCGTATGGTGTTGCCATCAGCCCGGATGGAAGCTGGGCGTATGTGAGCAACAATCATGCAGAAAGCGTTTCTGTCATTGACCTCAGTAATGGCAAAACCATCAAAACGATTACCGTCGGCGAATTTCCGGAAGGCATCGAATACGACAAGGCCACCAATCAGGTGGTGGTGGCTAATTGGGGCTCTGACACAGTTTCACTGATTGATGCACAGTCCAATACGGTGACGAGCACCATCACCAGCCCCAAACTGTGCCGATCTTTTGGGCAATTTATACTCGAGGCGAAATAAAACATGTTTTTTTCACAGGATGGCCTATGAATTAGTCGCAAAGAACCTTTTTTTTAGGTAAAGTCACGGGTTGTTTTTAAAACTCAAAGACCGCTTACCTTTGATCAAGGTGAGCACACTTCAAGTTTTGAAAGTCTGTAAATATCAGGAGAAATGTAATGAAAAAAATTCTTGGCATTATTGCTGTTTCTTTATTGCCGTTGATCCCATTGACGGCAGGCGCACACGGCGCTGCTGCGTTGCGTTTTGAAAAAACCGTGACCATCAAAGCTGCCCCGGCAAAAGTCTGGGCCTTATTAAAAGACTTCGGCAATGTGCAGGCATGGCATTCTGGTGTTGAGTCCACTACCGTTGAGCAGAAAAAAGACGAAAACGGTGACGACGCCACCTACCGCACCGTGAAGTTGAAAAACGGCGGCGTGATGTACGAAAAACTGCGCTCAGCCGATGACGCAGGCATGCGTTTGAAATATGAATACATCCTGGATAAAAGCACGCTGCAACTGGCTAACTTTTACCCAACTATCACAGTCACTGGCAGCGGCAATGAATCTGTAGTGACAGTTAAAGGTAGCTACACCCGTGCCGACTCTTCCAACATTCCAAAACCAGAACAGAATGACGATGCAGCGACTAAAGCCATCAACGAATTCTTTGATCCAGGTTTGGAAAGCCTGAAAAAGGTCGCCGAATCGGGAAAGTAATTAGCCAGGGTTCTGGAAAAAAATCGCAAGGCAACAGTAAACCCTGGTGGAAATTCTGGTAAGTCTTACGTTGTAACCAACATTCGTTTTTTGCAAATGCAGTTTTTGGCCAAAAGCTAAAAACTGACACCCACTGAAGGGATTGTGTACCACACAATCCCTTTTTTGCATTCTGTCATCAGCGTATCTGACAAAAAACATCACTTCATATTGTCAAAGATTGGCGATCACTGCCACTTTACGTCATCTATCACTTTTTGAATTTAACTCAATATGATTGAATTCAAAACCAAGAAATAAGGCATAAATACCCTTTAATTCATATTTTTCAAAGAGTTAAAGTCTAAAACCAGCATCTGGCACACCTGTTGCTTAATGGTTACCGAACGCTGTTGGAAAAGCAGTGGATAAATCAAAAAGCGGTTCACCTTAAACTTGACTTAAAAGGAAAACATCATGAAAAAACACGCACAACAAGGTTTCACCTTGATCGAATTGATGATCGTAGTTGCGATTATTGGTATTTTGGCTTCAGTGGCGATTCCGGCTTATACAGACTACGTACAATCTGCACATGACGGCGCATGTATGGAAGAAGCGACTGCATATTCCAAGCGCGCATACACACAATTAAGTTTGGGTAACACAGGTTTGGCCGGTTATGCTGCTTCAAATTGTGCTGCAGTTGCTGCTCCAACTACAGTGACTGACGTTTTATCATTTACACCTAATCAAGGCACTGGCAAAACCGTTTCTTGCAATCTTGCAAATGCTGGCGCTTGCACGCTGCAATAATATTAAAAATTGCTCAGTTTTTTGTAGTCAAAAATCAATAAATAACCCCTGCTAGCAGGGGTTATTTATTAGAAACGATTAAATAACTACTCTATTTTTTGCTAAACTTTGAAGCAAATATCAAATAGGATAGATCGTGTGTTAGAAAGCATTATTAAACACCCGCAAGCACAGGATTGTATTATCTGGATGCATGGCCTAGGCGCCGACGGCCACGATTTCGAGCCTGTCGTGCAAATGCTCAACCTGCCGCACATCAAGTTTATCCTGCCACACGCCCCTTACCGTCCAGTCACGCTCAATAATGGTTACGAAATGCGGGCGTGGTATGACATTATTGGGTTACAGCCTGACAGCCCTCAAGATGAAATTGGCATCAACAGCATGCAATCGACCATTAACAGCATGATTGAAGCAGAAATTGTGCGAGGGATTCCTTCATACCGGATACTGCTTGCCGGTTTTTCGCAGGGTGGTGCAATCGCGCTGCACACCGCAACACGTTTCGATCAACCATTGGCGGGTGTATTGGCGTTATCGACTTATCTGCCGCTTAAAAATCAATTGCAAGAAAAGCAACATGTCGCCAATCAGCAACTGCCGATCTGGATGGCACATGGCCGCCAGGACAGCGTAATTACGCTAAGCACTGCTCAATCATCCCGGCAAGCCCTAGAATCGGCTGGTTATAAGGTCGAATGGCATGAATATGAAATGCCGCATAGTGTGTGTGAAGAAGAAGTCAACGATATACGCGACTTTTTGTTGCGCGTATTACCCGCCTAAGCCACTCTCCCGCTTGAGAATAATCCCGCAAGGCGGGGGAGTTTTGTTAAAATAGCTGGCGTTTTAACAGGCCAATTTTCATGAGTGCATCTAACACCCCACCCTCCGCGGTGAATGATCAACAAACCTTCGCCGAAAGACTCGCTGCACTTGATACGATTGTCAGAAGCATGGAGTCAGGCGAGCTTCCGCTGGAAGCGGCATTGATTGCATATACTGAGGGCATGCAGCTGCTGCAAGCCTGCCAGGAGTCGTTACAGCAAGCTGAACAAACGGTCATGCTATTGAACCAGCAACAACAACTGAACCCCTTCGAATCGAATTAACGCAGCGCCGTCGTTCACTTTTATTCATGACTACCCCCGCATTTGTTTTTGATCATTGGGCAACCGCACATCAACAACGCGTTGAAACCGTGCTGGCGCGCACCCTGCCTGGTGAAGACACACTGCCAGAACGGTTGCATGAAGCCATGCGCTACGCAGTGCTGGGCGGGGGCAAACGTGTGCGGGCTTTATTAAGCTATGCTGCTGCAGAGTTAGCGAGTGCCCCGCCTGAACAGGCAGACTCTGCTGCCGCCGCAGTAGAATTGATCCACGCCTTTTCGCTGGTACATGATGATATGCCATGCATGGACGATGATGATTTGCGTCGTGGCAAAGCGAGCTGCCACAAGCAGTATGACGATGCGACTGCGTTGCTAGTGGGTGACGCCTTGCAAAGTCTTGCCTTTGAAGCCCTTGCCAATCCAGGCGCAGCACAAGCGCTAAAGCAGGTGCAAGTGCTGGCGAAAGCCACGGGCTCACGTGGGATGTGCGGTGGCCAAAGCATAGACCTGCAAAGCACGGGCAAACTGCTGACTCGCAATGCGCTCGAAACCATGCATCAATACAAAACAGGCGCCCTGATTGAGGCGGCAGCCTTGCTCGGTGCTTACGCGGCTGACCATACCTATCAACCATTGATCGACACGCTGGAGCAGTATAGCCAGCATATGGGTTTGGCGTTTCAAGTGGTGGATGACATCCTGGATGCTACCGCCGATACGCAAACGCTGGGCAAAACCGCAGGCAAAGATGCGTTGCAGGAGAAATCAACTTACGTCAGCTTGCTGGGTTTAGACGAAGCCAAGTCGCTGGTGAACGCTTTGCACGCCCAAACCTTGCAATTGCTCGCTGGTTTTGACAACAAGGCTGACCCACTCAGAGGCATTGCCAAATTTATTTGTGAGCGTCCATTCTAATCATGACTTCGCTGCTGTCCTGCATACAATCGCCCACAGACTTACGCACCCTTGAACGCTCACAGCTCAAAGTGCTGGCAGCAGAGCTACGCTCTTTTCTGATTCAAAGTGTTTCGCAAACAGGTGGACACCTGTCCTCCAACCTGGGCGTGGTCGAGCTCACCATTGCGCTGCACTATATTTACAACACGCCTGATGACCGCCTGGTGTGGGATGTCGGCCATCAAACCTATCCGCACAAAATACTGACTGGCCGTCGCGATGCCATGGCCAATCTGCGCAAAGCAGGCGGCATTGCCGGATTTCCCAAGCGCGATGAGAGCGAATACGATACCTTTGGCACCGGCCACTCTAGCACCTCGATTTCAGCGGCTTTAGGGATGGCTGTCGCGGCCAAGGCGCAAGGCTCTAACCGTCGTAGCGTTGCCATTATTGGCGATGGCGCCATGACGGCCGGCATGGCATTTGAAGCGCTGAATAATGCGGGCGATATGGATACCAATATTTTGGTCATCCTCAATGACAACGACATGAGCATTTCCAACAATGTCGGTGCACTCAACAATTACCTGGCGCGCCTGATGTCTGGCAAGCTGTATGACAGCGTGCGCCGCAGCGGCAAGAAAGTGCTGGATATCATTCCGCCAGTCAAGGAATTTGCACGCCGTGCTGAAGAGCATGCCAAAGGCATGGTCACCCCAGGCACCCTCTTTGAAGAATTCGGGTTTAACTATATTGGCCCAATTGATGGACATGACATTGATACGCTGGTAGATACTTTAAACAATATCCGCCAATTGCAAGGCCCGCAATTTTTGCATGTGGTGACGCAAAAAGGCAAAGGCTACAGCCCGGCAGAAGACAACCCGAATAAATACCACGGCGTGAGCAAGTTTGACCCGCAAAACGGACATAGCCTGAGCACCAGTGAGCGCCCAACCTACACGCAAATTTTTGGCGACTGGCTGGTCGACATGGCAGCAGCCGATGACAAGCTGGTGGGTATCACGCCCGCCATGTGTGATGGCTCGGGCCTGAACCGCTTTGCAGAAGCTTATCCGCAACGTTATTTTGATGTCGGGATCGCCGAACAACACGCATTGACCTTTGCCGCGGGCATGGCCTGCGATGGCCTAAAACCGGTCGTGGCCATTTACTCCACCTTTTTGCAACGCGCCTATGACCAGTTGATCCATGACATCGCCTTGCAAAAACTGGACGTGCTACTGGCGATTGACCGAGCAGGCCTGGTCGGAGCAGATGGCCCTACCCATGCCGGCAGCTTTGACCTGAGCTTTCTGCGCTGCATCCCTAACGTAGTGATCATGGCGCCTAGCGACGAAAACGAATGCCGCCAGATGCTGACTACCGGCTATCACTACCCTGGCACGGCAGCAGTACGCTACCCGCGTGGCAGCGGCATTGGCGCAACGGTTTATCCCACACTGGAAACACTACAGATCGGCAAGGCACAACTCGTCCGCCAGGGTAGTAAAGTCGCAATTCTCGCCTTTGGCAGCATGTTGCACCCTGCACTGCAAGCCGCTGAAAAACAGGATGCTACTGTGGTCAACATGCGATTTATCAAGCCGCTAGACGAAACGATGGTACTTGAAATAGCGCGTACGCATGACCATATAGTGACTGTGGAAGAAAACGCTCTCATGGGTGGCGCCGGTGCGGCGGTGATGGAGTGCCTGCAAGCGCACCACGTCACACAATCCATCACCTGCCTGGGCTTGCCTGACCAGTTTATTGAGCATGGCAACCATGAAACTAT
>CAKZJM010000096.1 GCA_936943315.1 uncultured Methylophilus sp.
ATCTATTTATTTGACGAAATTCAATTCAAGACAAAGCAGCCGGTAGAAAGCTCAAGATACACAGGATCATCGACTCAATGTCTAGGAACAATGCATATTGCCAATATAACAATCAAAACCTGCAATTGTTCACGTATCAACATAATAATCAATCAAACAAAGTATTCCAACGGGCCTCATCAACACCAACAATGTCGTTGATTTTAGATCTGATATTAATGCCTCTGAGGGTAATCCACTGTCAGGGCTATATTTAATTAGAACCAATGCTACTGCCTTTAAAGTCATTAACAACGCCATCGAGATTCGTCAGGGTGGTGAAGAGGGTCAATCTGTCCTGTCTGTCAAGTTGTCTGGATATGCCCCAACAAAATTAGAGGCAGGCATTCTCTCTGGTGAAAAGATTAATACCTATGGGGGAACTTACGCCAATGACATGGCTATCAGCGGTGATCTGAATGTCAGTTACGGAAACACTCAGTTTAACGGTAGCGTCGTTGCAAATTCTAGTGCTGTCATTACAACCACACCTCAAACCAAAGCTACGTTCAACGGAGAATTTAGTCAACGTGTTGGGGCACAGTTGGGTGGCGGGGGAACCTTTGAGTTCAATGGTGGTTATTCAGCAGGCAACAGCCCTGGTGCTGTAACGATTGATGGTGATGTCGTTTTTGGTAGCGCGAATGAAACATTTGTTGAAATTGGTGGCCTCGTTCAGGGTACTGACTACGATCATCTCACAGTGAACGGTAACCTGACATTTGGTGGCATTCTCAAACTCTCTTTTATCAACGGCTATTTAGGAAATGCTGGTGATTCATTCGACTTGTTCGACTTTACAAGTTCAAGTGGCGCTTTTGCTCAAATTGCTGCCCTCAATCCTTTGCAAAATGGCCTGAGTTGGAATTATGACGCCGCCTCAGGTGTTCTCAGTGTCGTTTCTATAACACCAGTTCCAGAACCATCCGAGCTGGCAATGCTGCTTTGCGGTCTTGGTATAGCAGGACTGATGGCACGACGTCAAAAATAATCAGGCACTAAATAAAGCCAAACCGCCATGAATTCATAACGTTTTAATTTTGTTGATTTAGAAATTGATAGGAGATCAAGCATGAAGCTTAAATTGTTAATCTGCTCAACGATGCTCGCATTAACTGCGATGTCCGCAGAGGCAGGCAACTTTCAAACATTAACCAATGGTAATGGCACTAACGTCTCAGCTGCTTTAGGTGGCTTCGTTCAGGGGTCAAATAACCAGAACGCAGACAGACTCTATATTGAGACTGTCTCTGCAACTTACGTAAGTGGTTACGATGATATTTCCACCTCATTTGCTGATGGTGGTACCGGCGATATTGTCGCAAGCTCAATTAATTATCGTACTTTTAGCGCTGGCGTTACCCTATCGACAGGCACTTTAACCTTGCTTGACTGGCAAGTCACCCGCGGTGTCGATTTGGCACCAGGATCTGCCCAGGCTGATATTTTTGATTTTGTTTATCGTGATAGCGCCGATAACACATTGGTATTTGGTACTCGATATTTGAACCGTGAAGACAACAGCGAAGAGGCAAACTATCTTTATCGTTACGGATTTACTGGCTACAACACAGCAGCCGCTTGGACATACTCTTCGGATTATGATTTGAGAATGTATCAAGCCGCTAAAACCGACTCTACAGCAGGTGGTTCAGTGTTTGCACTGTCCGAGGGGACAGTTCGTCAAATGGGTGACTTCAGCTTGACAGAAGAAAATCCATGGTCCGGTCTCTTCTTGGTAAAGACTGACGCGACTGCGTATACCCTTGGTGCCAAGGCGATTGGTTTTTATCAGGCCGGTGAAGAAGGGCAAGACCCCGCAGGTGGTTTTATTGGAGGTTTTGTTCCAACAACCGTCACGCCAGTACCTGAGCCAGAAAATCTTGCTTTGATGATGTTAGGTTTAGGCGTGATTGCTGCAGCGCGTCGTCAAAAGAAACAAGCTTAATAACTATAAACGCACAATTACTTTAACTTGAAAAATATTTTTTTAAAAAGGGCGGTTATAGCGCCCACTTTTTGAGGGGAATCTCATGAAAAATCTTATTAAAACTTCTGTACTTGCGGCATTGCTGGCTATGTCTGCACAAGCCTCTGCTAAAACTGCTATTTTCGATTTGAACTTTATTGCAACCAATAATTACGGCACAACCTCCAGCAGTGTGGGTACCGTTACCATGACCGATCTGGCCGACTTGAACCTCGGCGATGGTGCAAGTGGTGTCCGCGTGACTGTAAGCTTGGGCAACTTGGCTCAATTCTCATCTGGGAATACAGGTGCAGTTTGGATTTCATCTTATGAAATGAACTTTGCAGGAACAGAAAATCTGGATAATGATAATTATCGAAATGTTGCAGGTTTAGGTACCAATGATATTGAATGGTCTGAGAATGGTTGTGTAAATTACGGATCCAGCTGCGGCCCTAGCTCAGGTGCTCAAGCAGGTTGGGGAGGTACCGCAGGCGACCCAGCTTGGGGACAAGAAATCAACTTTGCCACTAGCACTTTTACTAACGGTCAATTCTCGACAATTGATTATCTTAACGGTGGCGCTGCTGGCTACACAGGCTTTTCTGTGGATCAATTCTTAGCAAATGCTGTGACCAATAACGGTGATGCCAATGCGCCTGACGCATACTTCTGGATCCGTATCCGTGGTAACACGGCTGCAAACGGTGGTGGTATGGCTTCTAGCGGTTACTGGGGTAACAGCATTGTGAATGGTTCTAATACAGGATTGAACTACCGTTTGAACGTATTGGCAACTTCCGCAACAGTTGTACCTGAAGCCGAAACCTATGCCATGTTCATGGCTGGTTTGGGTCTGATGGGTGCCTTCGTGCGTCGTCGTAAATCTGCCTAATTGATTTTAAGCAGTAGAAACAACAAACCCGCCAATGGCGGGTTTGTTGTTTTAAAGCCGAGGTGAAGAGCGGCTAATTAAGCTTTTGATTTTTCCAGGCGTCTTTGCCTGAAAAAGGTACTTAACAATCCACCGCACTCTTCAGCAAGTAGGCCACTGGCCACTTCGCAGTGATGGTTCAGCTTATGTTCAGCCATTAAGTTAACAACGCTGCCACAACAGCCGGTTTTGGGGTCACTGGCGCCGTAAACCAGGCGTGCGATACGTGCATGCTGAATGGCGCCGCTGCACATGGCGCAGGGTTCTAGCGTTACATATAGCACGCAATCAACCAAACGATAATTTCCAAGCGCTTGCGCCGCTTCGCGCATGGCTTGAATTTCGGCATGTGCGGTTGGGTCACTTAAGCTAATTGGGGCATTACGGCCCTTGCCGATGACCACTCCATCTTTGACCACCACGGCGCCCACTGGGACTTCGCCCAGGGCGGCCGCTTCAGTCGCTAGCGCCATCGCCAGGCGCATAAAATCTTCATCTTGCATGGTTAGCTGCTGCTTGTTTTGTCGGCCAGGCGTATCAGGATATAGACCAGCCCCATGACAAACGCACCTGCCAGCCAGATGCCGATTTCTTCGTATGTTGGCGTGGCATCCTGCACGGGCAGTACAATCAGTTTGCGTAAAAACATGACCAGTACGACTTCAACGAACGTCTCTACCAGTAGTTTATGCCCGCGCAGGTAGCGGATTTCAGCCGAAATCAGGGCGGAAATAGACCACAGCAACATGAGTGTGCCGAGTGCACGTAGAAAACCATGTACCAGGTTATGGGCATAGGCGGCTTCTTTCACATCCAGGAAAAACAGCCAGGTGAACATAATCACCGAAATGGCCAGCGCCAGGCCGATGATGATATGTGCGAGGCCATTTAGCCAGAGCATGGCCTTAATGGCAATCCGGTTGAGGGGTTCAAATTCTTCAGGTAGTTGTTCTTGCGACATAGGTCATCCACTCCGTCATATAAGCCGGATGATAAATCATTTGCTGAGCAATTGCTCCAGGGTGAGTGTAGAGAGTTGTTTTAATAGCCACTGCATGGCTTTACCTATCTCGCTTGGTCGTTGTTGCCGCCAGGCGATAAATGTCGGGGCGACTGGCTTAGGCTCGGAGACTTGTTTGATCAATAATTGCCCTTGGTTGGCGGCGCGCTGGGCTAGAAATTTGGGTAGATAACCAATCGCCACGCCCGAAATTTGGGCCTGCAATTTGGTTTGCATATCGGGCACAGTGAGAATGTCTTGCCCGGAGAGTATGCCGGAGGTGCGTGGTGGCAGGTTGCGAGAACTGTCAGCCGCTGCCACCACACGGTGCTGCACGATATCACTCGCGCTTAAGGGCTCAGGCAGTGCCGCCAGGGGGTGGTGCGGCGCCACAGCAAAAACAAACTCTAGCTGCCCCAACAGCTGGGTCGAAAAAACCGTGCCTGGTGGCGCATCTCCCGGGGCGCCAATCGAAATATCAGCGCGGCCAGATTGCAGGGCGTCCCAGCTACCGCCGTAGACTTCCCGCAGGAGTTTTACCCGGGTACCAAACCCTTGCTGATAAAAGTCTTGCAAGATGTGTAGCAATGGTTGAAATTCAAACAGGTCACTCACGGCAATTGCAATGTCGGTTTCTACGCCGGTGGCAATCCGTTGTACACGTTTTTCTAGCGTGTGGGCGGCATCTAGCAGATACCGGCCTTCTTTCAGTAATTCAGCACCGGCCTCAGTCAGGGTGGCGCGATGGCCACTGCGGTCAAACAGTTCTAGCCCTAAGTCTTCTTCTAGTCGGCGTATGGTGTAAGTGAGGGCAGAAGGCACGCGGTAAAGCGATTCTGCCGCGGCGGCAAAGCTACCTTTGCGGTCTATGGCGTCTATCACTTCAAGGGCTTCTAAGCTGAGCTTTATGGTCATGAGGGTTAATCAAAAAAACTGAACAAGAGATGCAAAATGTTTTGCTATCAAAAGATTAAGTGTTTTTTTATCATACATTTAAACTTTCAAATGGAGTGAATAAATGTTGAGTGTTCGCCCTTCAAATAGCCGCGGTTACGCAAATCATGGCTGGCTCGAAAGCTTTCATAGCTTTTCGTTTGCCAGCTATTACGACCCACAAAACATGGGTTACTCGGTTTTGCGCGTGATTAATGACGATAAAGTTGCGCCAGCCACCGGCTTTGGCATGCACGGCCACCAGGATATGGAGATCATTACCTACATGCTGGAAGGTGAGTTACGCCATACCGATAGCATGGGTCACAGTGAAGTGATCCGCGCGGGCGATGTGCAACGCATGACGGCCGGTACGGGGGTTCGCCATAGTGAAATGAATGCCTCCGATGCCACCACTGCGCACCTGCTGCAAATCTGGATTGAGCCAGATCGGTTGGGATTGCCGCCTAGCTATGAGGATAAAACCATTCCGCTGGCAGAGAAACACAACAGCTGGGCCCTGATTGCTTCGCCGGATGCGCGAGCAGGGTCATTAAAAGTACATCAGGATATGTCACTCTATGCCACGGTGCTGGACGCCAAGCTTTCCTTGCGTATTGAGGTCGCAAAAGGACGCTGTGCCTATGTGCATATCGCGCGTGGCGAGGTGAATATTGACGGCCAGCATTTGCAGGCAGGCGATGCTTTCAAGCTGGATAACGCCGCTCAATTAGAGATGCTGGCAGTGAGCAATAGTGAAGTATTGTGGTTCGATTTGCCGCCAGGCAACGAGTAATTTTTATTAATAAGGAGCTAAAAAATGACCCAGGTTTCAATTGTTTACCATAGTGGCTATGGACACACGGCAGAGCAGGCCAAGGCAGTGGCGCGTGGTGCTCAGAAAGTGTCAGGCGTGACGGTGAATCTGCTCACAGTGGATGAAGCGCAGGAGAAGTGGGATGTGCTTAAAGCGAGCGATGCCATTGTTTTTGGTAGCCCAACCTATATGGGTTCGGCCTCTGCTCAGTTTAAAGGCTTTATGGATGCCAGCTCTAAAGCCTGGTATACCCGCGACTGGCAAAATAAGATTGCTGCCGGTTTTACTACTTCAGCCAGCCAAAGTGGCGATAAACTCAATACTCTCATCCAGTTGACGGTGTTTGCCGCGCAACATGGCATGATTTGGGTCGGCCAGGATTTATTGCCAGGGAACAATCACAGCAAAGGGTCAGTCAACGACTTAAACCGTTTGGGTGGTTTTTTAGGGGCCATGGCGCAGGCTAACTCCGATCAGGGGCCTGATGTGGCGCCGTTACAGAGCGACCTGTTGACCGCAGAGCATTTGGGTGAGCGCGTGGCAACGATTGCCCAGCGATTTTCCAAATCCGCATAACGAACAAATGATAATCAAAGGAGTTTGACTTGAAAAAAATAATCTTAGCGCTGGGTTTGCTGGCTGCGACTCAGGCCTGGGCAGCGACCGATACATACAATATTGATGCTACCCATAGTTTTGCCAATTTCAGCATTCGCCATGTGGTGTCCAAAACATCCGGTACCTTCAATGATGTTTCAGGCGTGATTACGCTCGATCCTGCCAATCTGAATACTGCCACAGTACGTGCGGCCATTAATGTGAGCAGCGTAAACACGGGTTTTGGCAAGCGCGATGAACATATCAAGGCTGATAAATATCTGGATGTGGGTAAATACACTCAGATTCTGTTTGAAAGCACCAAGGTGACTGCCACCAATCAGACGCAAGCCACCATGCAAGGCAAATTGACTATGCACGGCGTGACCAAACTGGTGGATATTCCAGTCAAAGTGCTGGGCTATGGCGCAGACCCTTGGGGCGGCCAGCGTGCCGGTTTTGAAGGTCACCTGACCATCAAAGCGTCAGATTACGGGTTTGGCTGGGCAACCGGCGCTGGTGCACCTGTTGGCGACGATATCGAAATCACACTGTTGATCGAAGGTGTGAAAGCAAAATAAGTCTGGACGCGGGGGGTAGCACCCGCGATCTCTGATTGCACTTTACTTTTAGAGGAGCATGTACATGGCATTAGATTTGTTTTCCCCAGTAAATCTGGGGAGTATTGCATTGCAAAACCGCGTGGTCATGGCGCCGTTGACCCGTAACCGTGCAGGTGAGGGCGGGGTGCCACAGGCAATGAATGTCACCTACTATGAGCAGCGCGCGACAGCAGGCCTTATTATTACCGAGGCGACACCGATTTCACCCATGGCGCATGGGTACCCCGCATTGCCTGGCATTTATACTGATGCCCAGGTGGCTGGCTGGAAAAAAGTCACCGATGCCGTACACGCCAAAGGTGGCAAAATAGTAATCCAGCTCTGGCATGTGGGCCGTATTTCACATCCTAGCTTGTTACCAAACCAGGCGACGCCAGTGGCGCCCTCATCTATTAAACCGGCGGGTAAGGCGTTTACTTACCAAGGGCTGCAAGATTACGTCACACCGCGCGCGCTGGACGTTTCAGAGTTGCCAGCCATCGTGCAAGACTATGTGCATGCGACACGTTGTGCCATGGCTGCGGGGTTTGATGGCGTTGAAGTGCATGCCGCCAATGGTTACTTGCTGGATCAGTTTTTGCGCGATGGCACCAACCAGCGTCAGGACCAGTATGGTGGCTCTGTAGAAAACCGTAGCCGCTTGTTGCGTGAGGTGGTACAGGCCGTCGTCGATACCATAGGGGCTGATAAAGTAGGGGTGCGTTTGTCGCCCGTGAACCCTTTTAATGATATGCATGACAGCCAGGCGCAGCAAACCTTTAACTATGTCGCTGAGTCGTTGAACGCATTCGACCTCGCATACCTGCATGTGGTCGAAGGCGGTATCCATGGCGGTGGGGAGTCTGAGCCGTTTGATTTTGCCGCCTTGCGCAAGCTGTTCAATCATGGCTATATCGCCAACCTGAGTTACGATAAAGAGCGCGGCAATGCAGCGATTGCTAGTGGACATGCAGATGCGATTGCCTATGGGGTGCCCTTTATTGCCAACCCTGATCTGGTAGCGCGATTTGCTCACAATGCACCGCTCAATGCGGCGGATTCATCCACATTCTATGGTGGTACCGAGCATGGTTATACCGACTATCCATTTTTAACGGCGTAAAGAAAAGCAATCGAAAGGGGTTTATTCGCACGATATTCCCCATTCCACTTGCTGCTCACAGTGTGCGGGCGTAAAATCCGCGCAACGCAAATTCTAGCGAGCGTATGCGCCGCACATTGTGAGTTCATTTCTGCATGTCCCGTTCTGATATTCCCCATTACTCTACGCACAAGCTCGTCGTTGCCAACTGGAAGATGCATGGCAACCTGGTCCGAAACCAGTCGCTGGTTGAAGGTTATCTGCAAGGCCTGAAATTATTGCCACAAACCGATGTGATCGTCTGCGTGCCATATCCTTATCTGGCACAAATGCAATCCTTGTTGTCAGGCAGTCACGTTGCCTGGGGCGCGCAAAATATTGCCAAGTTTGAAGAAGGGGCTTACACCGGTGAAGTCAGCGCTGAAATGTTGCGCGACTTTGGTGCGCAGTATGTGATTATCGGCCATTCTGAGCGCAGCACTGCCTATTGTGAATCAGATGAAAACATTGCCGAGAAATTCATGATGGCCAAGCGTCATGGATTAACACCCATTCTTTGTGTGGGGGAGACCTTGCTGGAACGTGAGGCCGGAGTCATGGAGCGTGTCGTAGGTAAGCAACTTGAAACAATTATCCGTCTGTTTGGCGGCGAAGCCTTTGCGCATACCGTTATTTCTTATGAGCCGATCTGGGCGATTGGCACTGGTCTGGCAGCCTCTGCCGAACAGGCGGTCGCCATGCACCAGTTTATCCGCGACACCGTCTCAGCCGCAGATAAAAGCGCGGCAGACACGCTAAAAATCCTCTACGGGGGCAGCGTAAACCCGCAAAATGCGGTACAATTATTAAATCAGCAGGAAATAGATGGTGCGCTGGTCGGTCGTTGTTCGCTAGATGCTGAGCAATTTATAAAAATATGTCAGGCCGTCCCTGAAAACAGCACCTCTAGGTAGCGAAGACGCCAAAAGCCGACTCGTTATTCAATCAATGGATTAAAGAAATATGGAAAACGTCATTCTCGTCATTCATGTGTTGGCAGCCGCTGCCGTGATTGGCTTGGTCTTATTGCAGCATGGTAAAGGTGCCGACATGGGCGCGGCCTTTGGTAGTGGTGCCTCCGGCAGTTTGTTTGGGGTGTCCGGGTCTTCTAACCTGCTCAGCAAGCTGACATCGATTTTTATTACAGTGTTTTTTGCAACCAGCTTAACGTTGGCTTTTATATCCAGCAATAAAGCGGGTTCTGGCAGCGTGGTCAAATCCACGGTGACACAACAGGCGCCAGCCAAAGCTGAGGCAGCGGAATCTGCCAAGCCGGTTGAAAATACACCCAAAGATATTCCTAATTAATTAAAGCCGTCGTGGTGGAATTGGTAGACACGCTATCTTGAGGGGGTAGTGACGAAAGTCGTGCGAGTTCGAGTCTCGCCGACGGCACCAGTTCATGTTGTATTGGCATGGCTGGCAGGGAATTGATAGTTGGGGAATTTTCAAGTGTCTGTTAGGTCAGTGCATTGAACATTTTGTTAACATGATCGATTAAGGCAAATCAGTGTTAGAAAACTATTTCCCGATTCTGATGTTTATTCTGGTGGGCCTAGGCGTAGGTTTGGGGCCACTACTTGCTGGTAAAATTCTTTCTCCGCACAAACCTGATGCGGAAAAAAACTCCCCCTATGAGTGCGGCTTTGAGGCGTTTGAAGATGCACGTATGAAATTTGACGTGCGCTATTACCTCGTCGCTATTCTATTTATCCTGTTTGATCTCGAAATCGCGTTTCTTTTCCCGTGGGCCGTGGTGATCCAAGAAATTGGGACTGCCGGTTTTTGGGCAATGATGGTCTTTTTGTTTGTATTGGTGGTCGGCTTCATCTTTGAATGGATGAAGGGCGCCCTTGAATGGGATTAATGCAAAATGAGCATTGAAGGCGTATTAGAAAAAGGCTTTGTTACCACCACGCTGGATACGGTGATTAACTACACACGTACTGGTTCCTTGTGGCCGATGACGTTTGGTCTGGCATGCTGTGCGGTTGAAATGATGCATGCCGGTGCTTCCCGCTATGACTTAGACCGCTTCGGGATTGTCTTTCGTCCGAGTCCACGTCAGTCCGACGTGATGATTGTGGCGGGGACACTGGTGAATAAAATGGCCCCCGCGCTACGCAAGGTTTATGACCAGATGGCAGAACCACGTTGGGTGATTTCAATGGGTAGCTGTGCCAATGGCGGTGGTTACTACCATTATTCGTATGCAGTCGTGCGTGGGTGTGACCGGATTGTGCCGGTGGATGTGTATGTGCCTGGATGTCCGCCAACCGCAGAAGCCTTGCTATACGGCATCATCCAGTTGCAAAAGAAAATCAAGCGTACTAACACGATCGCCCGAACCTGAGGCGGATAAAAGCCAGATTCCCCGGATCACAGAACATACTAAGCCCAAGAAATTAAACTATGTCCGCAAAACTCGAACATTTGTCTGCACAGCTCAAGTTAGCCTTGGGTGATGGTGTGGCAAAGCTGGAGCAAAAGCTGGGTGAGATCACAGTAGAAGTGCATGTGAAACACCTGCTGGCTGTGGCTGAAAAACTCAAAACACATGCTGAGCTCAAGTTTGAGCAGCTTATTGATTTGTGTGGGGTAGATTACTCCGATTACGCTGACGGTCGCTGGGAAAGGCAACGCTTTGCAGTGGTGCTGCACCTGTTGTCTGTCAGCCTGAACCAGCGCGTTCGTATCCGTGCGTTTGCGGCGGATGATGATTTTCCTGTATTCCCGACCCTGGTGGATATCTGGCCAGTGGCCAACTGGTTTGAGCGTGAAGCCTTCGACCTGTACGGCATCATGTTTGAGAACCATCCTGATTTGCGCCGCCTGCTGACTGATTATGGGTTTGTTGGCCATCCTTTCCGTAAAGACTTCCCGATGATTGGCAACGTAGAAATGCGTTATGACCCGGTGCAACAACGCGTGATTTACCAGCCTGTCTCGGTGGATTTCAGAAATAATGTGCCGCGAGTTATTCGCGATGAGGGTGCCCATCATGGCTGATCGCTTGCAAGTTTCAACCCAATACGGCGTTGTCATTGCTTGCCGTATTTATTCATACTGTCTGCGCAATTCCGCCTTGTCTTGGGCTGAATCTAGCAAGCTTAGGGATTGTTAGTATGGCTGAGATTAAGAACTACACAATGAACTTCGGCCCGCAGCACCCTGCGGCGCACGGTGTGTTGCGTCTGGTGCTGGAGCTGGATGGTGAAGTCATTCAGCGTGCCGATCCGCATATTGGGTTGCTGCACAGAGCCACCGAAAAACTGGCCGAAAACCGCACCTATTTGCAAAGCGTGCCTTATATGGACCGCCTGGATTATGTTTCCATGATGGCCAATGAACATGCTTATGTCATGGCGATTGAGAAAATGCTGGGCATTGATGTGCCGGTGCGAGCGCAATATATCCGCGTCATGTTCGACGAAATTACCCGTATTCTCAACCACTTGCTGTGGCTGGGCGCGCATGCGCTAGACGTGGGCGCAATGACCGTGTTCCTGTATGCCTTCCGTGAGCGCGAAGATTTGTTTGATGTATATGAGGCGGTTTCTGGCGCACGGATGCACGCGGCTTATTACCGTCCGGGTGGCGTTTACCGTGACCTGCCGGAAAAAATGCCGCAGCACGAAACAACCAAGTTCCGTAGTGCCGACGAAATCAAGAAGCTCAATGAAAACCGCCAGGGCTCTATGCTCGACTTCATTGAAGATTTCACCAACCGTTTTCCGACCTATGTCGATGAATATGAAACCCTGCTGACCGATAACCGCATCTGGAAGCAACGTACTGTAGGCATTGGCGTAGTGACGCCTGAACGTGCCTTGGCGCTGGGTATGACAGGCGCGATGTTGCGTGGCTCCGGCATTGCCTGGGATTTGCGCAAGAAGCAGCCGTATGAAGTCTACGACAAAATGGACTTTGATATCCCGATTGGCGTGAATGGTGACTGTTATGATCGTTACCTGGTGCGCGTCGAAGAAATGCGCCAGTCCAACCGTATTATCAAACAATGTATTGACTGGTTACGCAAAAATCCAGGCCCCGTCATCACCGATGACAACAAGATTGCCCCGCCAAACCGTGAAGGCATGAAAACCAATATGGAAGACTTGATTCACCACTTCAAGTTGTTTACCGAAGGGTTTCATGTGCCTGCCGGGGAAGCCTATGCAGCGGTAGAGCATCCAAAAGGTGAGTTTGGTATTTACATGGTGTCAGACGGTGCGAATAAGCCCTATCGTTTGAAAATCCGTGCACCGGGCTTTGCGCATTTGGCAGCACTGGATGAAATGACACGTGGCCACATGATTGCTGACTTGGTTGCGATTATTGGTACACAGGATATTGTGTTCGGCGAAATTGACAGATAACCGGATCGAACAGGAATTAAGGTACAAGCATGCTCAGTGCAGAATCAATTGAAAAGATTGAATACGAACTGTCCAAATACCCTAAAGACAGACGTCAGGCGGCCGTGATGTCCGCGTTACGTATCGTACAGATGGAGCGCGGCTGGTTATCCAAGGAAAGCATTTCCGAGGTCGCCAAGTATTTGCGCATCCCAGAAATCGCGGCGCTGGAAGTCGCCACGTTTTATAACATGTACGACCTGGAGCCGGTAGGCGAGTACAAGATTACGATCTGTACCAACATTTCATGCATGTTGCGCGGCTCTGACGAAATTGTTGAACATCTGCAACACAAGCTGGGGGTGGGTTTTAACGAAGTGACGCCCGATGGCAAATTCTGCCTGAAAGAAGGCGAGTGCATGGGTTGCTGCGGCGGCGCGCCGTTGCTGCATGTGAACAATAGCGAAATGCACGAATTTCTGACCACTGAAAAAGTGGATGCCCTCATTAACGAGTTGAACAAGGGCTAAGGAGCTGAACATGGCAAAGACTTCAAGCGCGACTGTGAATAACAAACCTGTGGTTAAAACCGATTTGGCAGGCCAGACGCTGGTCACGCTACGTACCTTGACTGAAGAAAATCCTGCTTCGCTGGCGACCTACGAAAAACTCGGCGGCTATGCCCAGCTTAAGCGCCTGGTTGCAGAAAAGGTGAAAGCGCCTGACATCATTAGCCAGGTCAAAGTATCCAACTTGCGTGGCCGTGGCGGCGCTGGCTTCCCGACTGGGCTCAAGTGGAGCTTTATGCCGCGTTATTACGATGGCACCAAGTACTTGGTGTGTAATACGGATGAAGGCGAGCCTGGCACATTCAAAGACCGCGACATTATCCGCTATAACCCACATCAACTCATTGAAGGCATGGCGATTGCTGCCTACACGCTGGGTGCACGCGTTGGTTACAACTATATCCACGGTGAAATCTGGCAGGATTACGAGATTTTTGAAGCTGCTTTGGCTGAAGCGCGCGAAGCAGGTTATCTTGGTGAAAACCTGTTTGGCACTGAATTTAGCTTTGACCTCTATGCAGTGCATGGCTATGGCGCCTATATCTGCGGTGAAGAAACAGCACTGATTGAGTCTATTGAAGGCAAAAAAGGCCAGCCACGCTTTAAACCGCCTTTCCCGGCCAGTTACGGCGTATTTGGCAAGCCGACCAATGTCAATAATACAGAAAGCTATGCTTCTATCCCCTGGATCATGCAGCATGGCGGGCAAGCGTTCGCTGATCTCGGGGTGCCTAACTCCGGTGGCAGCAAATTATTCTCGGTCTCAGGCCATGTAGAAAAACCTGGCAACTATGAGATCAAAATGGGCACGCCATTTAAGGATTTATTGGAGATGGCCGGTGGTATCTGGAAAGGGCGTAAGCTCAAGGCTGTGATTCCAGGTGGCCCGTCAACCGCGGTCATGCCTGCCAGTGCGATTGAAAATGCCACCATGGACTACGATGGCTTGAGCAAAGCGGGTTCAAGTCTGGGTGCGGGCTCCATGATTGTGATGGATGAAACAACCTGTATGGTGAAGGCGCTCAAGCGGCTGAGCTATTTCTTTTATGAGGAAAGCTGTGGTCAATGTACGCCTTGCCGGGAAGGCACAGGCTGGGTGTACCGCATCATCGAACGCATTGTCGATGGCAAAGGCAAGATGGAAGACCTGGATCTGCTGACAGACTTAAGCAACAACATTTCCGGCCGCACCATTTGTGCGCTGGGAGATGCGGCAGCCACCCCGGTGCTCAGTTTCATCAAGCACTTCCGCCCAGAATTTGAATACTACATCCAACATGGTAAATCCATGGTTGACGGTCGTTAAATGGCTGCGCGTGCGAATGACTGCGTTGCTCGGTACTCGAAATCCTCATGTACATTTTTGTACATTCCGGTTCCTGCGTGCCGTGCGTCTTTTCCTTCGCCCGCTCGCTCATTTAACAATACGCTTTGTAACGAATAATACAGTGTTGAAACTATGCTAAACATCGAAATTGACGGCAAATCACTAGAGGTCGAACACGGCAGCACCATTATTGATGCTGCGGATGCGGCAGGGATCGCCATCCCGCGTTTTTGCTACCACAAAAAGCTGTCGGTGGCCGCCAACTGTCGTATGTGCCTGGTTCAGGTAGAAAAATTCAATAAACCATTGCCAGCCTGTGCTACGCCAGTGGCAGATGGCATGAAGATTTACACGCGCAGCAAGGCTGCGGTTGAAGCCCAGCAAAGCGTGATGGAGTTTCTGCTGATTAACCACCCGCTGGATTGCCCGATTTGCGACCAGGGCGGCGAGTGTGACTTGCAGGATATCGCAGTCGCTTACGGCGCTTCAGGCTCCCGTTATACCGAAGAAAAACGTGTAGTGTTCAACAAGAATATCGGCCCATTGGTGAGTACCGATATGACCCGTTGTATCCAGTGTACGCGTTGTGTGCGCTTCCTTAAAGAAGTTGGCGGTATTCAAGAGCTGGGTCTGGTGAACCGGGGCGAGCATGCCGAAATCACTGCCTACGTTGACCAGTCCGTGAACTCAGAGTTGAGTGGCAACATTATTGATTTGTGCCCGGTGGGCGCCTTGACCAGCAAGCCTTTCCGTTACTCCGCACGTAGCTGGGAGCTGGTGCGCAGACCTTCAATTGCCCCGCACGATGGCTTGGGTTCTCATATTGAAGTCCATGTTAAAGACAACAAAGTCATGCGCGTGTTGCCGCGTGAAAAAGAATCGATTAACGAGTGCTGGTTGTCTGACCGCGACCGTTTTTCTTATGAAGGCTTGAATAGCCCTGACCGCCTGAAAGTGCCTATGATCAAGCACAACGGCCAGTGGCAGGAAACTGACTGGAAAACCGCCCTGGAGTTTGCGGCAGGCCAGTTAAAAGACATCACCAAAGAGCACGGTGGCGACGCCCTCGGCGTGCTGGTTTCACCGAACAGCACTATGGAAGAGGGCTACCTGATCAAACAATTGGCTGAGGGCCTTGGCTGCGGTAACGTGGATTACCGTCTGCGTCAGACCGATTTCCGCCTGGATGGCAAGCGCACTGGCACACCATGGATGGGCTGTAATATCCAGGAAATCGAAGAGCTGGATCGTATTTTATTGATTGGCTCAAATATTCGGAATGAACATCCTTTACTCG